>NZ_QUJD01000017.1:0-93687 GCF_003480555.1 Blautia sp. AM29-29 | reverse complement strand
TACTGCATTCGCCGGAGTTGATCCTGGGGTAAACGAATCTGGTTCCTATGCCCAAAAAAGCGTCCCAACATCCAAACGTGGATCTTCAAATTTAAGAAAGACTCTTTTTCAAGTAATGGATGTTCTTATCAAAACCATGCCTCAGGATGATCCTGTATATCAATTCATGGACAGAAAACGCACCCAGGGTAAGCCTTACTATGTTTATATGACTGCAGGTGCTAATAAATTTCTCAGAATATACTATGGACGAGTGAAAGAATATCTTTCTGTTCTTCCTGATCCAAGCTAATTCAAAACTTTTACTTTCAGACCAGCACTGGTTGTGGTGGCCTTATTTTAATGCCTAATTTTTAACCTGTAAAGTTTTTTAACTTTCTTCAATTTTAGTATTGACTTTTTATTTGCAGGCTGAAGTAACGAGAATGCGACGCGCAGTTTTCAATAAACGCCAGGATATCATCCAGTGATCTGTCACTATGAGAATACGCTTCATAAAGAGTAGTTTTTATCTTTTCAGATTTTCCATATTATCCTTCTTCTTTTCCGGTATACTTCTTCCATTTGACACTCCCCACAGCAAGGGGTTTTACGACGCATTGGATAAGCAGCAAGCTTTCGGATCACGCCATTATCCCTTACAGAATAATGGATTGCATCGATGTGGAGAATAGGATAGACCTCGTCCAGTGGCCGGTTCTTCCAGTCTTCAATCCGTGGCAGAATCTTATCCGTCACATCAGAAATTTGAACGCAAAGCAAAAAAATTCCCCCGCACCAGCTACTTCCGGTACAGGGGATTTGTCATACTTTATTTTGTTTTCTTCTTTAAAAATCCAATCGATGTCTTACAGATCAGTTTATCGAAAATCATAAACATTGCCGGCAGAATCAGGATAACAACGACCATACTGATGATCGCGCCCCGCGCAAGCAGGGTACAGATGGAACCGATCATCTCAACCTGAGAGTAGCAGGCTACACCGAAGGTTGCGGCAAAGAAACTCAGGCCACTGCTGATGATGGACGGCATACTGGTCTTATGCGCAATACTGATAGCTTCTTTTTTGTCTTTTCCATTCTGGCGCTCTTTCTGATAACGGGTTGTCATCAGGATCGCGTAGTCCACGGTTGCACCGAGCTGAATCGCTCCGATTACGATGCTGGCCACGAATGGAAGACTGGTTCCCTGATAATACGGGATTGCCATATTCAGCATAATTGCAAACTCGATGACTGCTACCAGAATAATCGGCAGAGAAATCGATTTGAAGATCAGCAGAATGATAATAAAGATTGCACCAATGGAAAGCACGTTTACGTTGACAAGGTCAGCATCGGTAACATCCTGCAGGTCTTTCATCAACGGTGCTTCACCGATGACCATTCCATCTTTATCGTAGGATTTTACGATTTTGTCAATCGCTTTGACCTGTTCGTTTACTTCATCTGTTGCGGACTCATATTCAGAGCTCACAAATGCAAGCTCATACTCATCGCTCTGCAGCATGCTTCGGAGATTTTCCGGGATCATGGATTCCGGAATGGTCGGGCCGAGCAGGGAGCCCATGCTGATGGTTGATTTGACACCTTTTACCTTGCCGATCTCATCCATCATTTTCTTTTTCTGTTTGGAGTCCATATCGCGGTCCATCATGACGATGTGCATGTTGCTGACGTTGAACTGCGCTTTTACTTCATCGTTTGCCACGTTACAGTCCAGGGTAGATGGAAGGGAACGTGCGATGTTGTAATAAATCTGGGTATGATTGTTTCCGTAGATCGACGGGAACAGCAGAACCAGGAAGATCACAACCCATACTTTATAATGTTTGGTGATAAAGGCGGACGGTTTATCCAGGCTTTTTACCAGCGGTTTGTGTCTCGTTTTCTCAATTGCCTTGTCAAATACCAGAACCATGGCCGGCAGGACGGTGACACAGCAGACAACGCCGATCAAAACACCTTTTGCCATAACGATACCAAGGTCGCGGCCAAGGGCAAAGGTCATAACACACAGTGCCAGGAAACCGGCTACGGTGGTAACGGAGCTTCCGGCTACGGATTTGAACGTGTTGGCGATTGCATGGCCCATCGCACGCTCTTTGTCATCCGGGAAACGCTTTTTATTCTCCTCGAAACTGTTCAGCAGGAAGATGGAGTAGTCCATCGTAACACCAAGCTGCAGCACGGCGGTCAGCGCTTTTGTGATGTAGGAAGTCTCACCAAGGAACACGTTGCTTCCCAGGTTGTAAAGGATTGCAAGTCCGATACTTAACAGGAACAGGATCGGAACAACGAAGGAAGTCGATGTCAGCTCGATGACAACGAGGCTCAAAACTGCGGCGATGACAACGTAAACCGGCAGCTCTTTTAATGCTACGTTTTTGATATCGGTAACAACACCGGTCATACCGCCGATGAAGCACTGCTCGTTCGCAATTTTACGAAGATCCTCGATTGCCTCCATGGAGTCATCGGAAGAAGTCGTATTGTCGAACAGAACGAGCATCATGGTTGCATCCCCATTGTAGAATGCTTTCCGGAGTTTTTCCGGGATCATCTCAACCGGCACGCTGATGTCTGCCACATCGTCATACCATAAAACTTCTTTTACGTGGTTTACCTGCTCGAATTTTTCTTCGAGTTTCTGTACGTCCTTCATTTCCATGTTTTCCACGACAACCATAGAGAACGCACCCATGCCATATTCATCTACCAGAATGTCCTGTCCTTTTACAGTTTCCAGATGCTCCGGCAGATAGCTGAGCAGATCATAGTTTACTTTCGTTGCTGCCATTCCGATGACTGACGGAATAATCAGCAGAAATCCAATGATCAGCATCAGAATCCTGTGCTTGGCAATCCATTTGCCAACTTTAACCATTTTCATTCATCTCCTCTGATTCATTTTTAACTTGTTTTTCTAGTACCACATCTTACAACTTAAATGACTATTAGTCAATATTTGAAATGACAAAAAATGAATTTTGGTCATTTTTTGTTTACTTTTACAAAAAATAACGGAAATCGGAAATGGGAATCGTTGATTTTTCTGCGCATCAAAAAAGAGTGCCTGGCTCCTTCGCCCTGACACTCTTTTTATGCATTTTTTTATTTCACTTCAACCAGCTCAATCTCAAAATTCAGCTCTTTTCCAGCCATCTCATGGTTGGCATCAAACGTGATATTGGTCTCGTCTTTTGCGGTAACTTTTACCGGGAACGGCTGGCCGTACTGGTTCTGCAGATAAACCTGCTGTCCGACCTCTACTTCCTCTGCTCCCGGAAGCTGTGCGATCGCAACGGTGAAAATTGCGTTCGGATCCGGCATTCCGTAAGCCTCCTCCGGCATCAGATGGATGTTGACTTTTTCGCCGACTTCCATCTCTGCAACGGCTGCATCGAAGCCGCGGATCATCTGGCCCACACCGCAGATGAACTCGAGCGGTTCGCCGCGGTCGTAGGAAGAATCAAACTGGGTTCCATCGTTGAAGGTTCCTCTGTAGTGGGTACGGCAGGTTTTTCCGACATTCTTACCTTCCATAACCGGAGTCGGTGCACCGCATCCGCCGCCGCAGGTTCCGCAGGAACCGCCGCAGGAGCTCTCCTCTTCCTCATGGCTTCCGCAGTGGTCGCCGCAGGAATGGCCTTCCTCATGATCGTGGTGATCGCAGGTTGCACCTGCAGATGTGAGCGTTCCGTTTAAGTAAGCTTCCACCGCTGCATCCACATCTCCTTCCGCTCCGGAGCAGAGCTCTACGCCTGCCTCAGCAAGAGCTGCCTGTGCACCGCCGCCGATGCCGCCGCAGATCAGAACATCCACGCCCTGCTCGGAAAGAAGGCCTGCCAGTGCGCCGTGGCCGGTTCCGTTTGATCCGATCACTTCGCTGGAAACCACCTGATTGTCTTCTACTTCATAAACTTTAAAGTTCTCTGTTTTTCCAAAATGCTGGAAAATATTCCCGTTATCGTATGTAACTGCAATTTTCATCTAACTAAATCCTCCGTAGTTTTTTTCTTACGCCTCTTTTTCCTGCATAAAGGCTTCAATCTGGTCTGGATCACGCATCAGATTCTCGGAAAGAACCTCGCATCCGTCCTCTGTAATCAGGATATCATCCTCGATCCGGATTCCGATCTCCCACTCGTCAATATAAAGACCCGGCTCATCGGTGATGATGGCACCTGGACGCAGCTTGTCGTTCCATGCCGCGGTCACATCGTGTACATCGATGCCGAGGTGATGGGAAACGCCGTGCATGTAATAGGTTCCGACATCCTCTTTCTTCTCGATCAGGCCAAGTTTCACACAGCCCTCGCCGAGAACATCCTTTGCGATATCGTCGAGCTCTTTTAATGTCATACCCGGTTTTGCTGCTTTTGCAACGGCGCGGTTTGCTGCCAGAACAACGTCGTAAACCTGTCTCTGACGTTCCGTATATTTTCCGTTGACTGGATACGTTCTGGTGATATCTGCGCAGTAGCCCTGGAATTTTGCTCCGAGGTCCATCAGAAGCAGGGTCTCATCCTCGCACACGTCACGGTTGGTGTCGTAGTGCAGCATCGTTCCGTTTGCACCGCTTCCTGCGATCGTCGGGAATGCGGTTCCGTCTGCTCCCTCGTGGAAAATCTTGTACTCGAAATCAGCCTGTGCCTGATACTCGGTGCAGCCCGGTTTCAGGTTTTTCATTACAAATTTCAGCGCATCATCCGTGATTTTGATTGCCTGGCGGACAAGTGCGATCTCATCCGCATCCTTCTGCATACGCAGTGCCGCGATGACAGGCGCAATGTCTTTGATCGGTCTGCCCGGGAATTTCTTTGCGAACTCCTCTGCCTTTACCATGTTGTAATCCGGCAGATCCTCGACCTGATAGCGGTAGCAGTCGAAATACAGGGTTCCGATGTCCTCGCGTGCCATCAGACGGTTTACCACGCCCTCAAAGGAATCCAGGAAACGAACGTCATCGATTCCGGTGATCTCCTGTGCCTCGGATACGGTTACTTTTCTTCCAAACCATCTCTCCTGGTTCAGATCCGCTTCCTCGATAAACAGAATGGATTTCTCCTCTTTTGCGGTCTTTTTCATCATCAGGATCATGTGATCTCTGCGAAGGCCGGTCAGATAGAAAAAGTTGCGGTTTGCTTCAAACGGCAGATATTCGTCTGCGCTGACATGCAGCTCGATTCCGGAAAACAAAAGCAGTGCGGAATCCTGGTCCATTTTATCAAAAACCTGTTTTCTTCTTTCTGTAAAGTTCATCTGTCTTTCCTCACTTTCTTTTAGAGCCTGCCAAGATCTGTTTTCGGCTCCTCTACTAAGATAACACGTTCGTGCTTTTTTTCCTACCTTTTTCCTGCTTTTCTGTGAAAATTCTTATTTTATTCCGCACTTTCCAGTCCTTTGACAACTTCCAACGCTTTTTCGAGCTGCACATCGCTCGTCGCGTCATCCGGCAGCTCCACCTCGACATCCGGCGTAATGCCGACCTTGTGGATGTCGTTTCCGAGCGGCGTGTAATAATGGGCAATCGTCAGTTTCACCACGCTGCCGTCCGAGAGCTGGAATGTATTCTGGACAATGCCTTTTCCGAATGTCGTCGTTCCGACAATCGTTCCGATGCCGTAATCTTTGACTGCTCCCGTGAAGATTTCTGCCGCACTTGCCGTATTTTCATTAACCAGCACGACGAGTGGAATCGAGATCGGGGTATCGCCGTCGCAGGTATACTCTTCCCGTTTTCCATTTTTATCCTCGGTATACACGATGAGTCCCTCCGGCAGGATCTGGCGCAGGGTGTCGCAGACTGCCGTCACAAGGCCGCCCGGATTGCCGCGCAGGTCGATGATCAGGCGCTCCATGCCCTGATCCTGCAGTGACTGGTATGCTTTCTGGAACTGCTCGGAGGTAAGCCCTGTAAACTCGCTGATGGCCAGATAGCCGATCTTGTCGTCCAGCATTTTACCGTCTGCCACAATCGCAGCAAGCTTCTCTTTTGTGACTTCCGTTTCAATCAGATCCGCCTCGCCCTCCCGCTCGATGGAAAGCGTCACGGTGTCGTTCTCGCTGTTTTTCAGAAGACCGACCGCATCGTTGAGGCTTAAGCCTTCGAGTGTCTGCCCGTCAATCTTTACAATGCGGTCATCCGCCTGAATGCCCGCCTTTGCCGCCGGGGTATCGTCCTGTACGCCGGTGACCTGCAGCTTATCGCCGTCCAGCGTCACCGTAACACCGATGCCCTGATAGTAACCCTCCTGCGCTGTCTTGATCGCTTCGTATTCCTCTTTCGTGTAATACGTAGAATACTTGTCGCCGAGGCCGCTGATCAGCCCTTTATACATCGCATTCGACAGCTCTGTGTCATCCACATCGCCCGCGTAAAGCTGGCTGATCATCGCTTTGATCGCCGCCGTCTTCCGCCACGACCAGAAGCCGCCGGGGTGGTCCGCACTGCTTCCCGGCCAAAGAAACGTTGTTCCGACAAGCACGATCATTACAATCGCCAGCATGGAAATCATGCCCGCAAAGTAGCTCTTCCGCATCTCATTTTTTCGGTTTTTCTTTCTGTTTCTGCGCTTTTTCGGTTTTTCCTGCTCTGCCGCTTTTACGCCCTCTTTTTCTTCCTTCATCAGTTCTTCCAAAATATGCCTCCCAATCGAAAGATCCCGGAATCTTTTGACGGATTCCGGGACTTATTTTTACTTCATTATATTGTCTAATCCTATCAGACTTTCAAGTGTTTTCGAATCGTAAAGATACTGCCGACAAGACCGATTCCCATACCGAGAATGAGTCCGACCGGAAGCAGAATCCGGAAGACGGCCGATACCGGCATGAATGCCATAAAGTTCGACAGTACGCTGAACTCCGTCATAACGTAGCTGATGACTCTGTTGTATACAACGTACAGCAGCCCCAGCGGAATCGCTGCTCCGACAAGACCGATCAGGATACCCTCGATCAGGAACGGAGCCCTTACAAACAGGTTCGTCGCACCGATCAGCTTCATGATACCGATCTCCTCTTTCCGGACCGAAATACCGATCGTGACGGTATTGCTGATCAGGAAAACAGATACGGCAAGAAGAATCAGGATGATCGCGATGGAAACGTAGCCAATGACACGGTTCATCGTCGTCAACGTTGTTGTTGCGCCCTCGGCCTGTTTAACCTCACGGACACCGTCCAGCGAGCGGATATACTCAGCCAGTGCATCCTGCGTCTCTACCTGGTATACGTAAACCTCGTAGTGAGCAGAAGTTGCGAGCGGGTTGTCGTTTGGCTTAAAGCCGTCCTTGTATTCCTCTTTTCCTTCGAAATACTGTTTTGCAAAGTTTTCCCACGTCTCATCCGCGGAAACATACTTACATTCCTTGACCACATCGGTCTTGGCCTTGATCTCCGTTCCGATCTCATCGATCGTCGCCTGATCCACATCTTCGTTGAAGAAGACGGTCATGGATACGTCTGTCTCGGCATTTTTTACGATGTAGTTAAAGTTGATGACAACCGCAAAGAAGATACCGAACAGAAAGATACAGGCTCCCATGGTTGCGATGGATGCCAGCGAGAACATCTTGTTTCTCCAGATGTTTTTGACACCCTGTTTGATGCTGTAGCCCAGTGTACTAAACCTCATGGTACTCGCCCTCCTTCTCATCGCTGACTACCACGCCTTTTCGCATGGTAATAACGCGTTTTTTCATGGAGTTGACGATCTCACGGTTGTGGGTTACCACAAGAACGGTCGTTCCTCTGTTGTTGATTTCCTCCAGGAGCTTCATAATCTCCATGGAGTTTCCCGGGTCCAGGTTTCCGGTCGGCTCGTCCGCCAGAAGAATGTCAGGCCGGTTGACAATGGCTCTTGCCACGGCAACTCGCTGCTGCTCTCCTCCGGAAAGCTCCTTCGGGAAGGATTTGTACTTCTCTGCCAGTCCGACCAGCGTCAGGACTTCCGGCACGCGCTTTTTGATGACGCGGTTCGGTTTCTCGATGACACGCTGTGCGAATGCTACGTTTTCATAGACATTCCGGTCTTTTAAAAGGCGGAAATCCTGGAATACGACGCCGACACCGCGGCGGTATTTCGGCACTCTCCAGCGTTTCATTTTATTTAAGATCTGTCCGTTTACCTTAATGGTACCGGATGTGGGCTCGAGTTCTTTCAAAAGGAGCTTGATCAGCGTCGATTTTCCAGAACCGCTGTTTCCCACGATAAAGACGAATTCCCCCTTCTCGATGTGTAAGGATACGTTGTTGACGGCCGGCTGGCCTTTCGCGTAACTCTTACTTACACTATCCAATGTTATCATGCAATTCCTCCTTCAAGGGTTCTCGCTTAATAATCGAGCGTTTCCATGTATTTCATGTACTGCACAACCATAAGCGCAATCTTGAATGTGATCGCATCTTCAAAAACTCTAAGATCGAGTCCCGTGCTCTTCTGCAGCTTATCCAGCCGATAGACAAGGGTATTTCGGTGTATATAAAGCTGTCTCGAGGTTTCCGAGACATTCAGAGAATTTTCAAAGAATTTATTGATCGTTGTCAGTGTCTCCTCATCAAAGTCATCCGGCGATTTGTTGCCGAAAATTTCTTTGATGAACATTTTGCACAGTGGGATCGGAAGCTGGTAAATCAGACGGCCGATGCCCAGTGAGCTGTATGCATAGATATCATTCTCAGCGGAGAAAATTTTTCCGACGTCCATCGCCATTCTGGCTTCTTTATAGGAACGCGATACTTCTTTGATCTCCTTGACAATGGTACCGTAAGCAACGTGGGTTTTCCCCTCCTCATCTCTTCCTGCTGCTTCCAGAATGGTGGCTGCCACTTTGTTCATCTGGGCATAATCCTCACCTGGAGCAAGTTCTTTTACGATGATGATGTTTTTCTCATCAACTGCAGTGATAAAGTCACCGGATTTGGTACCGAGCAGACTCTTGACGCTCTCGAGCGCCCCGCTGTTTTTATCCGGATTTGTCTCAAGAATAAATACAAGGCGGCGTGCTTCCACTTCAATATGTAACTTCTTCGCCCTGTTGTAGATGTCGACCAGCAGCAGGTTGTCGAGCAGCAGATTCTTGATAAAGTTGTCTTTATCGAAGCGCTCCTTGTAGGCGGTAAGGAGGCCCTGAATCTGGAAGGTAACCATTTTCCCGATCAGGTGAATGTCATCGTTTCCGCCTTTTACAACCAGAATGTACTCCAGCTGGTGTTCATCGTATACTTTAAAAAACTGATAGTTTTTCATGGTCTGGGAATCTGCCTGAGACTGCGCAAACGTTACAATATCATTCTGGCTGATCTCAACCTCCGGAAACGTCGTTACCAGAACTTTTCCTTCTACATCAGTCACGCAGAGTTCGACACGCGAAATATTTTTGATTCCCTCAATGGTACTCTGTAAAATCTGATTTGAAATCATATTTTCTTCCCTCTTTCATCCTATAGTTTGTCTCCGGCTGCACCCGCTTTCATTGCCAGGCATATCCACACCCCTATGGTTCTGCGCCTGATGCAAAGTACCTCACAGATATACTTATTTTAATACAAAATAGACAAAAAAGGAAGAGAAAACACAACATTTATACCACAAAATACGTAAAAAGGTCAGGAGAAATCCGTCTGGAAGCCCTCTCCTAAGACCTCTCTTGCATCCGACACAACGACAAACGCGTCCGGATCGATCGTTCCTACGATCTGTTTGAGCTGCGGGATCTGTTTTTTGCCCACAACACAGAATACCATCATACGCTCTTCGCCCGTGTACATTCCCTTGATGTGGATGCCGGACGCGCCGCGGTCGAGTTCTTTCATGAGCTCATCGGCTACCTGCTCCGGATGCGCGGTAATGATAAACGCGGATTTCGCATAATTCATACCTTCCATCAGGGCATCCGTCATTTTCGTCGTCACGTAGATTGCCACGATCGCATAGAGCGAAGCGTGGATACCGAAGACAAAAATACCGGCGATGACGATGATTCCATCAAGCACCTGCATAACCTGTGCAACGGAATAGTGGCGCAGCTTTCTCTGGATCAGAGCCGCCATCATATCCGTTCCGCCCGTCGTACCGTTTCCGATGAAGACGAGGCCGATGCCTGCTCCCATCAGAACGCCGCCGAACAGTGCGGAAAGCATCCTGTCATCCGGCACCAGCTGCAGCACCGGGAGAACGGCAATCCAGAACGTATTCATCAGGGTTCCGAAGATGGTTTTCACCAGAAAATCGCGGCTCATACGGATTCCGAACAGAAAGAGCGGAATGTTCAGCACAAGGTTCGTCACCCAGAGCGGAACTCCTTTTCCGAACAGCATCTGGCTCAGTTGTTTGATGACGATTGCAAGACCGGAAAATCCTCCGGTAACAAGCCCCGCCGGGTCGTAAATCGAGCTGGTCGCAACCGCCATGACCGCGGTTCCCAGCGTAATCAGCAGATAATCTCTCCACTGCTGTTTGTTCCGTATCCAGTTCATGAACTTCAACCGTCCTTTTCGCTGTTATATTTTGTTACCATCCACTTGAACGTATTCTTCTTTAGCAGAGTTCCCCACCAGCTCGTTTTTATACCGGCCTCGTTCTGCAGTGTTGAGTGTTCGCCAAGGCTCAGCCAGATTTTCGCGCTGATTTTGCTGCTGTTTTCCAGAACGAAACGATCCTGCCGCGTTCCTGCAAGGCCGCTCACAATCACGTCCGTCGTCTGGCTGTTGATCTCGTTGACCAGGCTGTCAAACGCGGATTCCTCCAGCGTCTCGACAACAGCACCGCCTCCGATCTCAATGCCGGGATACGTTTCTGTCAGATATTTCTGCAGTGTCTGCAGTTCTTCTTCAGTGTCGCCCAGTACGAAAATCCGGCTTTTCTTCTGAATCAGTCCCCAGAAAAAACGGGCGATGAACTCGTTCGTCTCCACTTCCTCATAGGACGGCGTCTCCGGGTCGATTCCTGCTGCCTCCAGCACTTCGGTTTCCCCGATGACCGTCAGATCCAGATCTTCGATATACTGTTTCCACGTCGGTTCCTTGCTCGCCTGCATCAGCATCTGCATCGTAACAATCCCGATGGTATTCAGCTTATCGTTCGAGAGGTATTCCTCTGCAATCTCCATTGCCGCATCGACGCGGTAATGTTTCAGCTTCACACCTAAAATTTCCAGTTCTGCATTCATTGTTCTGTATACTTCTGTTTTCCTTCGAAATCCAGAAGCGTTTCCTCCATGTTTTCCTGCCGTTTCTTCCGGCAGCGCTGTCCGCCCTTTTCTTCTGGCAACAGCTAATCCTCATTATACTAAAAAAAGAGGCTGTTGTCAAAAACAGCCTCTTTTTCTGCCCTGTTTTCACAGAATTTTTACAATTTATCGGACCGTCTGCGGATTAAACCTCAAACATCAGATCGCCGTAAGACGGCATCGGCCACATCTCTTTGTCTACGATCATCTCCAGTTTGTCAACCGGTGCACGGAGTGCCTCCATAGCCGGAGTAACTTTCTCGTAGTAGTATTTTGCTTTTGCTTCACCGTCTTCCATCTCGCATCCTGCATTCTCGATTGCGATCAGCTCGTCGAGTGCTTTCTGGGTTTCCTCCAGCAGCTCGCTTGTCTCGTTCAGCAGATTCTTCTGCACACCAACTGCTGTAACACCTGCTGCGGTGATGGTGTTGATAGATCCAGCCAGGGAAGTCGCATATTTGATGACTGCCGGGATGATCTGTTTGCTTGCCATGTCGATCATGGTCTTTGCTTCGATGTTGATGGTCTTTGCATAGTTCTCGAATTTAACTTCTGCACGGGATACCAGCTCTGCCTCGGTGAATACTTTGAAATCGCCGAACAGTTTGATTGCGGTATCAGTGGTCAGTGCCGGGATTGCGTACACCATGGATTTGATGTTCGGAAGTCCTCTTCTCTCTGCCTCAGCTAACCACTCATCTGCATATCCGTCGCCATTGAAGATGATTCTCTGATGCTCACTTAAGTTCTTCTTGATCAGATCATGGACAGCGTCCTCGAAGTTTTCAGCGCCTTCCAGTACATCGCATGCATCGCGGAATGCTTCTGCAACGATGGTGTTCAGTACGATGTTCGGAGCTGCAACGGAGTCACGGGAACCAACCATACGGAACTCGAATTTGTTTCCGGTGAAAGCAAACGGTGAGGTTCTGTTACGGTCGGTAGCATCTTTCTTGAGATCCGGAAGTGTCTTAACACCAGTCTCCAGAACGCCCTCTTTTTTGCTCTTTGTTGCATTTCCGGTGCTGATGAGCTGCTCTACAACATCCTCCAGCTGCTCTCCAAGGAATACAGAAATAATAGCTGGCGGCGCCTCGTTAGCTCCCAGTCTGTGATCGTTTCCCGGATCGGCTGCGGACTCACGAAGCAGATCTGCGTGAACATCAACGGCTTTCAGAACGCAGCTTAATACGAGCAGGAACTGAATGTTCTCGTGCGGTGTTTTGCCCGGCTCAAGAAGGTTGATGCCGTCATCTGTGGTGATGGACCAGTTGTCGTGTTTACCGGAACCGTTGACACCTGCGAACGGTTTCTCATGCAGCAGGCATTTCAGTCCGTGCTGGCATGCAACTCTCTTTAAAGTCTGCATAACGAGCTGGTTGTTGTCAACTGCTACGTTTGCCTCGGAATAAATGGAAGCCAGCTCGTGCTGTGCCGGTGCAACCTCATTGTGCTGTGTCTTTGCTGTAACACCCATCTTCCACAGCTCAATGTTGACATCCTTCATAAAGGAAGCAATTCTCTGACGGATGGTTCCGAAATAGTGATCGTCCATCTCCTGTCCTTTTGGAGGCATTGCGCCAAACAGGGTACGTCCGGTGTAGATCAGGTCTTTTCTCTGCAGGAATTTCTCTGCATCTACCAGGAAGTATTCCTGCTCCGGTCCTACGGAAGGAGTTACTTTCTTGGAAGTGGTGTTTCCGAACAGTTTTAACAGACGCAGGGACTGTACATTCAGAGCTTCCATGGAACGAAGAAGCGGTGTTTTCTGGTCAAGCGCCTCTCCTGTGTAGGAGCAGAATGCAGTCGGAATGCAGAGGGTTGCGCCTGCTGCGTCCTGACGAACGAAAGCCGGTGAGGTGCAGTCCCATGCTGTATATCCTCTTGCCTCAAAGGTAGCACGCAGTCCACCGGACGGGAAAGAAGATGCATCCGGCTCGCCTTTGATCAGCTCTTTACCGGAGAAGCTCATCAGTACTTTGCCGTTCGGCATCGGTGCTGTGATAAAAGAATCGTGCTTTTCTGCAGTTGCACCGGTCAGCGGCTGGAACCAGTGTGTATAGTGTGTTGCTCCTTTTTCAATTGCCCATTCTTTCATCTCATGTGCAATCGTATCTGCAGTAGCAAGATCCAGCTCACCGCCTTCTTCGATGATCTTTTTCAGCTTCTTGTAAACATTTTTTGGAAGACGTTCCTGCATTACAGTGTCATTGAATACATTTTCGCCAAAAATTTTGGCTGGATTTACATATTCTCCCATTTTCTTTCTTCCTTTCCATTTGTGAATTTTGCGATGCGACCTTCCCGCCGGACTCTAAAAAGGTCCTGATACAAGAAAAAGGGGTTCTCAAAAAGCAGCTAAGGAAAGCTAAGTTTTTGTAGAACGCCCTTGTTTTACATTCGCATATGGATTTGATTTCCAACTGATACTAAAATAACTCAAAAACTTAAAAAACGCAAGTGCTTTTTTGAACTCAGTCCCTTTTTCGTATTATTTTACAAAACTTTCCTAATTCAGGCGAAAAAATTAGCGGATTCGATGAAAGCTTTCGCGGCAGTCGTCAAGGTCTCGTGCAAGCACGGACTTCGACTCGTTGCTCGCGAAAAAAAATACTGTGCGGACCCTGAGGAGGAAGTCCCCCAGGAATCCTGCACAGCATTTTCGTGCTTAAACTCAGGCTTTGTTTGCAGAACCGAACAGTTCGATTTTTTCTCTTACAGTAGCTTTGATAGCTTCTGCGCCAGGAGCAAGGAGTTTACGAGGATCGAATCCTTTACCCTGCTGATCTTTGCCCTCTTCGATGTATTTACGTGTAGCTGCTGCGAATGCAAGCTGGCACTCTGTATTTACATTGATTTTGGAAACGCCAAGGTCAATGGCTTTCTTGATCATGTCATCCGGGATACCTGTACCACCGTGAAGAACGAGCGGCATAGTTCCTGTCAGCTCCTGTACAGCTGCCAGAGTCTCAAAGCTCAGTCCCTGCCAGTTAGCCGGGTATACACCGTGGATATTGCCGATACCTGCTGCAAGCATATCTACACCGAGGTCTGCAATCATCTTGCACTCGTTCGGATCAGCGCACTCGCCCATGCCGATAACGCCGTCTTCTTCTCCACCGATAGAACCAACTTCTGCTTCCAGAGACATTCCTTTCTCTTTGCAGACAGCTACCAGTTCTTTTGTTTTTGCAACGTTCTCTTCGATCGGATAATGAGATCCGTCAAACATGATGGATGAGAAACCTGCTTCGATACATTTGTAGCATCCTTCGTAGGTTCCGTGATCCAGATGCAGAGCAACCGGAACAGTGATGTTCAGCTCTTCGATCATAGCTTTTACCATAGCAGCTACGGTCTTGAAGCCTGTCATGTATTTTCCTGCACCCTCGGATACACCAAGGATAACTGGAGAATTCATCTCCTGTGCGGTAAGAAGGATGGATTTTGTCCACTCCAGGTTGTTGATGTTAAACTGACCAACTGCATAATGGCCGGCTTTTGCTTTGTCCAACATTTCTTTTGCTGATACTAACATAGCTCAAATGACCTCCTGTGTCTGTAATTGTGCCGCGTGCCCTTTTAGAACAGACCGCCGCATACTTGTTACTTTCATAACTAGTTTTATTATACAACATCTTTCTGCAAATGCCAAATGGTTTTCGTGGCGAAATCCATTTTTTTGCACTTTTTTGTGAAAAACTTATCAAAAAGCCGTGCCTACTTATTGTTCAGAACCAGTTCCATGGCATGTTTGCGCGCTTCGATGCAGACATAGCCGTGATCTCCGCCGTATTCGCCGTCCAGAGTCCAGGAAATCTCCTGGTTGGACTCGATGATGATGCGGTCGGTCTTGAACGAATCGATGAGGTCTGTGTGATCCTCCTGCATCAGCAGGGACGCAATGATCTCATTCAGTTCCAGCGGGTTTTT
Source organism: Blautia sp. AM29-29 (assembly GCF_003480555.1). Taxonomy (NCBI): domain Bacteria; kingdom Bacillati; phylum Bacillota; class Clostridia; order Lachnospirales; family Lachnospiraceae; genus Blautia; species Blautia sp. AM29-29. Next base: position 78,517 of record NZ_QUJD01000017.1, on the reverse strand, counting down.
CGGGCGTTTGATCAGGGTTACCTCGAAGAGTCCGTCATCCAGGCGTACATCCTGTCCCGGCAGGTTTTTGAAGCCGCCGACGGACTTGGCATTCGTCACCATACCGTAGATATACTCTCCCTCAAAGGTTTCCCCGTTTGCCTCGACTTTAATCCAGTACGTCGGCACATTCCAGATCCGTTTGGATCCCTCCAGCAGGTATGCCAGATGGCCGAGAATGTTTTTCATGTGCTGGTCTGTCTCATAGGAAACATCCGTGAAAAGGCCGAATGCAGCGATGTAGACAAAGCTGTCGTTGTTGAACGCTCCCACATCACAGGAATACAGGTTTCCCTCGATGATATCCTTTGCCGCCTGTACCATATCTTTCGAAATAGAAAGACTGTTTGCAAAGTCATTGGTGCTTCCGGCCGGAATATAACCGATCGGAACGCGCTGATCCACTTCCATCAGACCGCTGACAACTTCATCCAGTGTTCCGTCGCCCCCGCTGCAGACAACGAGATCCACCTGCGGCGCAAGCTCCTTTGTCTTTTCGAAACCATCTCCGACTGCCTGCGTCGGGTGGACAATGACTTCATATCCGCCTTTTACAAAAACATCGATAATTTCAAACAGTTTACTTTTAATCTGTGCTTTTCCGGAAAACGGATTAAAAATAAACAACATTTTTTTCTTGCTCTCCATGCAAATGCTCTCCTTTGTATCCCATTTTAGCTGTTCTGTATTCTGTATTGTACCTTATTCGCAAAGCAGATGCAACCCCGTACATTGCCACAATTTCGCAATTGTGTCATATAAAATATGATATACAACAAAACAGGAGCCACCTACTAAGAGGCAGCCCCTGCGGATTTCAAAACTATTTACAGATTAAACCAGCTCGATTACAACTTCCATAGCTGCATCACCTTTACGCGGTCCGATCTTGATGATACGGGTATATCCGCCGTTACGGTCTGCATATTTCGGAGCGATCTCATCGAACATTTTCTGTGGCATATCGATGGACTTGGTGTTTTTCTTGCGTCCTGCTGCTTCGGTCGGAACCTCTGTTACAGGATAGAAGAAGCTTGCCATCTGACGTCTAGCGTGAAGTCTGGACGGAAGATCTTTTTTGATCTCTTTCTGAACTTCATCGTATACGGTAACTTTTTTGCCGTCTTTTACTTCTTTCACACGTTTGCCATCAGCATCTTTGCGAGCTACTTTAGCAGTAACGGTAACGGTCTCAAAGTTATCTTTCTCTTTTACAGCCAGTGCGATCATGCTTTCAGCGATCTTACGGATCTCTTTTGCTTTGGTCTCAGTGGTAACGATTTTTCCGTGATACAGAAGGTTGGTTACCTGGTTTCTTAATAATGCTTTTCTCTGGTCAGATGTTCTGCCAAGTTTTCTATATTTTGCCATTTTAAATTTTCCTCCATTTGTGGAACCCACAAGTCATGCTGCCTCGGACTTACTGACAGGGGGTTTTCGTCTACAAATCAAACGGAAAGATAAATCGCTGTGATTTATTCTCCGTCCCCAGGACTCAGTGACAGTCCCAGTTCTTTCAGCTTTGCAAGTACCTCTTCCAGAGACTTGCGGCCCAGGTTACGAACCTTCATCATGTCTTCGGAAGTTTTGTTGCACAGCTCTTCTACGGTATTGATACCGGCACGTTTCAAGCAGTTATAGGAACGCACGGAAAGCTCAAGCTCGTCGATGTTCATCTCCAGAACTTTCTCTTTCTCATTGTCCTCTTTCTCGATCATAACTTCTGCTGTCTTCGCATTCTCAGACAGATCGATGAAGAGTTTCAGATGCTCGCTTAAAACCTTAGCTGCCAGGCTGACTGCCTCGTCCGGATCCAGTGTTCCTCTGGTGTAAACATCCAGTGTCAGTTTATCGTAATCGGTAATCTGACCTACACGGGTGTTCTCCACTTTGAGGTTTACACGCTCAACCGGTGTATAGATAGCATCCACAGCGAGAACGCCGATCGGCATGTCATCGCTCTTGCCTTTGTCAGCACTGATATAACCGCGGCCTTTTGTGATCGTCAGCTCCATGTACAGCTTGCTGTCCGGGCCGCCGTTCAGGGTTGCGATTACCTGATCCGGATTCATGATCTCAATATCCTGATCTACCTGAATATCGGATGCTCTTACAACTCCCTCGCCCTCGAACTCAATATAAGCAACTTTTGCTTCGTTGGTTTCGCTGTTATTGCGGATTGCAAGGCTCTTCAGGTTCATGATGATTTCTGTAACGTCTTCTTTTACTCCAGGGATGGAGCTGAATTCATGAAGAACGCCCTCGATTTTAACCTGGCTTACTGCTGCTCCAGGGAGGGAAGAAAGCATAATTCTGCGAAGAGAATTACCTAATGTGATACCGTAGCCTCTTTCCAGAGGTTCAACCACAAATCTGCCGTACTTCTTGTCATCAGAAATCTCAGTAATTTCAATTTTCGGTTTGTTAAAATCAAACACTCGAAAGCCCCTCCTTTTAAATTGGTTGGCCCATTACTCATGGGAATAAAGCCTTCCGCGTATGGCGATTCTTTATTTAGAATACAGCTCGACGATCTGCACTTCGTCAACCGGAACATCGATCATTTCGCGGGTAGGACGCTCTTTTACAACACCTTTGAGTGCCTCAAGATCAGCCTCGATCCATTCCGGAGTCAGACGGCCGCCTGTAACCTCTACGATGTCTTTATATCTCTGAGAGGATTTTTTACCCTCTTTGATTTCGATGGTATCACCAGCGCTTACAAGGTAAGACGGGATATTTACCTGTTTGCCGTTAACCAGAACGTGTTTGTGGTCAACGATCTGACGTGCTTCTTTTCTGGTTCTAGCCATTCCCATACGGAACAGAACGTTGTCCAGACGGAGCTCAAGAAGGATCATCAGGTTCTCACCAGTCTGTCCTTCCATTCTGTCAGCCTTTTTGTAATAGTTAACAAAAGGTTTCTCCAGAACGCCGTAGATGAATTTTGCTTTCTGTTTTTCTCTTAACTGAAGACCATACTCAGACATTTTTCTGTTTGCTCTTTTCAGCTGTCTTGTGGACTTCTTATCAATTCCAAGATATACAGGATCCATTCCGAGGGATCTGCATCTTTTCAGGACTGGTACTCTATTTACTGCCATGTTCTTAACCTCCTAATCAGACTCTTCTACGTTTTGGTGGGCGGCATCCGTTGTGCGGAACCGGTGTTACGTCGCGGATGCTTGTAACTTCAAGACCGCATGCCTGAAGGGCACGGATTGCAGCTTCACGACCTGATCCTGGTCCTTTTACCATAACGTCAACAGTCTTTAAGCCATGAACCAGCGCTGCTTTGGTAGCAGTTTCTGCAGCCATCTGAGCTGCGTATGGAGTAGATTTTCTTGAACCTCTAAATCCCAGACCGCCGGCACTTGCCCAAGAAAGAGCATTTCCTTCTGCATCAGTCAGTGTTACGATTGTATTATTGAAGGAAGACTGGATATGTGCCTGTCCGTGTTCAACGTTTTTTCTGACACGACGTTTTGTCGTTTTCTTTGTCACTTTTGCCATTTTAAAACTAACCTACACTTTCTTAATCTTATATTGGACTACTGGTTAAATTATTTCTTCTTATTTGCAACAGTTCTCTTAGGACCTTTGCGGGTTCTTGCGTTGGTCTTTGTTTTCTGACCACGAACCGGAAGGCCTTTACGATGACGGATACCTCTGTAGCATCCGATCTCCTGCAGACGTTTGATGTTCATAGCGATTTCTCTACGAAGATCTCCTTCTACAACCTGACTCTCATCGATAACTGCGCTGAGTCTCTTTACTTCATCGTCTGTCAAATCTCTGCAGCGTGTGTCCGGATTTACTCCAGCTTCTTTTAAGATACGATCTGCACTTGTTCTACCGATTCCGTAGATATAGGTCAGACCAATCTCAACACGTTTGTCTCTTGGTAAGTCTACACCAGCTATACGAGCCATGTACTTTGTCCTCCATTTTTCTAAAACATTAATATTTTCCTAATTGGGATACAGGTATGCGTGTATCCAGCCGTGTTCGCACGACCTTTCTCCTTCTGCCACCTGACAGATCGGAGTATTAAGCAATATTATAAGGGATGTCTGCGCTCCGCGCGTCCACCCGCCGGAGGTGTCCTGGCTGCAACTTGCCAGGTGTCTCACTTTATAATATTAACAGCAGAACAACGCATTCACGCGCGTCCTCGCTGCAGCCGCACTTAAAATCTGCACAATTACGATCAAGCCTAATGACGGATTAGCCCTGGCGCTGTTTGTGCTTTGGATTCTCACAAATGATTCTGATGCTACCTTTTCTTTTGATAACTTTGCATTTCTCGCAGATCGGTTTTACAGAAGATCTAACCTTCATGATGAATCCTCCTTTCTTTGCTCCTAGCGCCCCGTGTAGGGGAATTTTCTGTTGTAAACTTTTGGAATGCGTTTTCTTTTTGTGGGTTAGAAAAAAGTCCACGCGCAAAAGTTCGTTTTATAGTATAGCATTTTGTTCCCGGAAATGCAAGAAATTTTTTACATATTTTTTCATTTTTTTTTGCTCTTTTTCTGTGCATTTTTTCATCTCTCCCACCGGTAAGAAAAAAACAGGTGGGACAGATTTCTCTTCTCTGTCCCGCCTGTTTTTTACAGGTAACATCTTTTTTTGCATCATGATCCTGAGTTCAGCGGTTTGTATTTGCTTGCGCATACGGATTCTGATTTTACTACATTTCCGCTTGCATCTTTATAATCACGATACGTTACATTACTCATCTCATCGATCTGCTCTACCCTTGGCTCAATGGTATAGTCGTTTTCTTTTGTTCCGAGAATTTTTACGGTCAGTGTATCACTGCTGTCCATATTCATCACAATTTTCACCGGATACTTATGATTATTTTCAAATTTGAAATCCGGTGAATCCCAGAATACGGTTGCATCCATTCCTGACGGCACATAATGTACCGGCATCGAATGGTTGGCTCTTTCCAACACATCAAGGTCTGTATACAAAATAGCGGAAAACAGTGTGGAAGACACCTGGCATTCGCCTCCTCCAAGTACCTGGACGACTTTGCCATCCTGATAGCCTGCTGCCTCCTGGTATCCTTTTTCCGCCGTTGTATCACCTACGACACCATTAAAAGAGAAGGTTTCTCCCGGCAGAACGATCTGTCCGTTGCAGATAGATGCCGTAAGTCCGACGTTGTGAATTCTTCCGCTCGTTCCACCTGCTGCGCTGGAGCTGTAACTTCCAAGCGTGTCTTTAAACAGATTTGCGTTCATCTTCTCGGTTGTAATCTCCGGCTCGGTAAAGGTAAACGGAATCGTGATATCCGTATTTTCTTCTGCACTCTCATACTCGGCTTTCGCACTGTCCGCATCCATTGAGGTTCCGTTTTTCGATGCCACAACGGAATATCCGTTGTCCGGATCCAGCGTCGCATTGACGGGATCGGTATAAATCTGGCTTGCAATTCCGGCAAAATCCGGCTCCGTCAGCTGATTTTCTGCCGTCGGGCAGGAAATTACATCCTGGAAATTCATTGCTGTCACATTCGTCTGGATCTGCTGTTTTAAAGCATCCACATCCGGTCTGGTTCCGGAAATGCCTTTATGCACGATCAGGCCGGTATCTGTTACTTCATATGTAGTATCCTGCATGGAGTTGTAATCCTGAATGCCGGATGCCTGTACAATTCCTTCCACCTCATCTGGATGGGCCACAGTCGGCTGCACATCATAGGAAAGTTTCTCTGCCTTTCCCCGTTTCATCTCGACCCACTCCAGACCGCGAACCAGAAGATTTCCATGGCCTTTTTCATATGCTTTTTCAATTTCTGCGGAAGCATCCATCCCCAGCATTGGAAATACGTTCATCGTATACTGCTGACCATCCAGCTCAACGGTAACAGCTGTATCTTTATAATCTTCTTCAAACTTCTGTTCCACTGTCTGTGCAGCTTCTTTTTTGCTCATTCCCTGAATGTTTACTCCGTTAATAGAAGCATCTGCCCAGATTTTGTCATCCTCGATGATCAGACAGAAGATTCCATATGCAGCGGCAAGTAAAACAATCACTGCAATTACGCAGAGTGCTGCAACAAGGCCTTTTTTCTTTTTCTTTCCCATTTTTGTCATTGCACATTTTCCTTTCCTGTTATCTGTAAGGAGCAGCGATGCCATTGCTGCAGATCCGAATTATTTTTCAGACTGCAGCCTGCTGTTTCATAAAATGTTTCCTTGATTTCTGCCGGTGCATGGATTTTACCACACCGCCCAGGAGACCCTTCCCGGTAAAATTTCCCCGTAAAGTTTCTCTATTGCATTGTATCACATTATTTTGAGAATTCAACCAAATATTTCAACTTCACACAGAATTCACGAACATATATTCTTCTGTCGCTTTCGAGCCCTCATCTGTCATTTTCACGGTTTTCCGGCCGCTCTTTTCTCCTGTCTTTTCACTTTTTCTTTTTTTTCTGACGGTTTAAAAATTTTGTTTCAAAAGTGCACAAATTCTCCGGGTTTTTACAAAAAGTTTTCATAAAATTTTATACTTTTTTCATTGCTTTTTCTATTAAAATATTGCATAATACATCTGGAAGGTTTCAAAAGGGACTGAAAAGAAATTCAGATGCCCGCCGCCGCGGATGCTGCAGGGTTTGCAGACTGGTGCTTGCTTTGTGGCTGTCAGAAATCTGAAGGCCGGTGATCGAAATCTTTGTTCTGTAGAACGGTTACTGTTATTGGGGATGAATACAGAGAAACACATACAGAGAAAAAGCCATCCGGCATGCCGGATGGCTTTTTTTATCGTATTTCTTATTTATCTCTCCAGATAATACGTCCCTTGTCCAGATCGTATGGGGACAGCTCGATGGTTACTTTGTCTCCCGGAAGAATACGGATAAAGTTCATACGCAGCTTTCCGCTGATATGAGCCAGTACAACGTGTTTATTTTCCAGTTCTACTTTAAACATTGCGTTTGGTAATTTCTCGAGGACAGTTCCCTCTACCTCAATTACATCTGCCTTAGACATTGATTAATCCTCCTTCAACTCTTTGCAACTTTTTTCTTTTAATGCCTTACGGATATCTTCATCACGAACCGCATCCGTCATTTCGTAATCCGGCTGTACGTGAATCAGCTTCTTCTTTTTCGGCCGGTTGGCGGTACGGATTTTTCCGTCCACCAGGAATACGTATGGCTCCTGTACATCCGAAATCACATACAGCTTTCCTTTATCGTGGCCGGCCAGGCTTCTGGCAAACATTCCTTTCACAATCGGTTTCATAAATCCTCCTCCGTATGCGAAAGTGTCAGAATTTCCGGTTCTCCCTCCGTAATCAGAATCGTGTTCTCATAATGTGCGGCAAGAGAGCCGTCTTCTGTCACAACGGTCCAGTCATCATCCAGCCATCTGACTGCATAGCCTCCGGCTGTGATCATCGGCTCGATGGCGAGCGTCATGCCAGGCTGCAGACGGACGCCGCGGCTTGGCTGTGCGAAGTTCGGCACTGCCGGATCTTCGTGCAGGTGCGTTCCGATGCCGTGGCCTACCAGGTCGCGGACAACGCCGTAGCCGAAGCTCTCTGCGTATGCACCGATCGCCGCCGAAATCTCATGAAGATGATGGCCTGCTTTTGCGTATTTGATTCCTTCAAAAAAGGCCTGGCGTGTTACTTCCACCAGTTTTCTTGCCTCCGGCGAGATCTCACCGACCGCGTGTGTGCGGGCTGCGTCGGAATGGTATCCTTCATAGATAAGTCCCGCATCCAGGCTGACAATGTCGCCCTCTTTCAGAATCCGTTTTTTACTTGGGATTCCGTGAACCACTTCTTCGTTCACAGAAACGCAGATCGAAGCCGGATACCCATTATAGTTTAAAAAGTTGGGAGTGCATCCGAAGCTGCGGATCATCTCTTCTCCGAGCTTGTTGATTTCCCAGGTTGACATTCCCGGATGGATGGCGCGGCCTAATTCATCGTGTACCTTCTCCAGCAGTTCACCGGCACGGCGCATTTTTTCAATTTCCCGGGCAGTTTTAATTGATATGGACATCCTTTACGCTCCTAAAATCTTTACTATATCCTGAAATACCACGTTGATATCCTGGGTTCCGTCAACTTCCACCAGAACATTGGCTTTCTTATAGTAGTCAATCAGAGGCTGTGTCTGAGCATGGTATACAGACAGTCTCTTCTGTACGGTCTCAGGTTTATCGTCATCACGAAGAACCAGCTCGCCGCCGCAGGTATCGCATACATCTTCTACCTTTGGTGCGTTAAATTCTACATGATACGTTGCTCCGCATCCGATGCAGGCACGGCGTCCGCCCATACGGTGAACGATATTTTCATCCGGTACTTCTACATTGATTGCGTAGTCAATTTTCTCTCCGCGTGCTTCCAGGGCTTTGGTCAGTGCCTCTGCCTGCGGAATCGTTCTTGGGAAGCCATCCAGCACGTAGCCCTTTGCTGCGTCCGGTTTGGAAATACGGTCTACAACAAGATCGCAGGTCAGCTCGTCCGGAACGAGTTCTCCCTTGTCCATGAATGCTTTCGCTTTCTTTCCAAGCTCGGTTCCCTCTTTGATATTTGCGCGGAAGATATCGCCGGTTGAAATATGAGGAATCTCATATTTTGCAGCGATCTGTTTTGCCTGCGTACCTTTTCCGGCACCAGGTGCCCCCAACATAATAATTTTCATGCGCTTTTCCTCCCATGTTTGAATTTGCAGCAATCCGCTGCGTGTAATTTACCCTATTATACCATAAAGTAAACCACAATAGCAAAAATTTTCTCTGTTAAAGCCTCTTTAAAAGCGCTTTAAACAAAAGAAAGGGCCTGTCTTATCCAGACAGTCCCTCTTATGCCTTAATCGTTTAAGAATCCTTTGTAATTGCGTACCAGCATCATGGATTCAATCTGTTTTAAGGTTTCCAGAATTACGCTGGCAATAATGATCAGAGAAGTACCTCCAAAGGATACATTCGCTTTGAAAAATCCATTAAAGAAAAATGGAATCACTGCAACAATGGTAAGACCTGCTGCACCGATAAAAATAATATAGCTGAGCAGATTGTTCAGATAATCTACCGTGGATTTACCCGGGCGGATGCCTGGGATAAAGCCGCCCTGTTTTTTCATGTTATCTGCAACTTCCATCGGGTTGAAGGTGATGGAGGTATAGAAATAAGCGAAGAAAATAACAAGGACAATGTAGAGAATCAGGCCCAGCGAAGCAACTGGATTGGTTTTGTCAAACCAGTTGTTGGAATTCAGCATCTTGATAAGCGCTCCGCCGATACCTTTGATATCCGACTTTCCGACAAACGACAGGATAATCGATGGGAAAGACATGATGGATGATGCAAAGATGATCGGGATAACGCCCGCTGTATTTACCTTCAGCGGAATATTGGATGACTGTCCGCCAACCATTTTTCTTCCGGCCATTTTCTTGGAATACTGTACCGGAATTCTTCTCTCAGCGCCATTCAGGATCAGTACCAGCACAACAACAGCGATGATCACAACAGCGATGATAATCCACATCAGCAGACCACGCGCGATGGTTTTGCCTTTTACGAAGGTTTCGTAAAGGGTTACCATATCCTGCGGGATTCTGGAAAGGATGTTGATTAACAGGACCATAGAAATACCATTTCCAACGCCCTTGTCGTTGATCTGTTCTCCCACCCACATAAGGAAGGCAGAACCGGCTGTCAGAGCTGCCACTACAACAATCACATTAACTGCGTTAAAAGTGGTGAGGAGTCCCTGGCGTCCAAAGCCTACTGCCATGGCAACAGACTCAAACAATGCAAGACCTACTGTCACATAACGAGTAATCGCAGTCATTTTCTTTCTTCCCTCTTCGCCGTCACGCTGCATTTCCTCAAGTCGTGGAATTGCAATGGTGAGCAGCTGAATAATGATGGAAGAAGTAATGTACGGTGTAATACTCAGAGCAAAGATGGAGAAACGGTCGAAACCGCCGCCCGTGAATGCATTCAGGAAGCTGAATGCCTCATTCGTATTATTTGCAAAATAATTCGCAAAAAAGCTTGTATTGACACCCGGTACAGGCATCTGAGAGCCTAACCGGATGACAACAAGCATCATAAGCACATAAAATATTTTGCGACGAACATCTTTGACCTTAAATGCATTGATAAAGGTCTTAAACATTAGATCACCTCGACTGTTCCACCTGCCGCTTCAATTTTTGCCTTTGCGCTCTCACTGAAAGCATTTGCTTTTACAGTGAGTTTTTTGGTGACTTCACCGTTTCCAAGGATTTTTACGCCATCTCTCGGATTGGAAACAAGACCAGTCTCAATCATAGTTTCTACGGTTACAACAGCTCCGTCCTCATAACGATTCAGAGCATCTACATTGATTCCAACGATTTCCTTGGAGTTTCTGTTTTTGAAACCTCTCTTCGGAAGACGTCTGTATAAAGGCATCTGACCACCTTCAAATCCCGGTCTCGGTGCTCCGGAACGTGCTTTCTGTCCTTTGTGGCCTTTACCTGCTGTTTTACCATTTCCTGAACCATGTCCACGGCCTCTGCGGAAGTTATCGTTCTGTCTGGAACCTTCAGCCGGCTGTAAATTAGATAAGTCCATTACGGTACCTCCTTATGCTTCTTCTACTTTAACCAGGTAAGAAACCTGATTAACCATGCCGCGAACTGCTGCGTTATCCGGCAGTTCTACCGTCTTGTTAACTTTTTTCAGACCCAGTGCTTCCACGGTTCTTCTGTGTTTCGGAACACATCCGATCGGGGATTTCACCAGTGTTACTTTTAATTTATCTGCCATTTTTCACATCCTCCTTAAGCAAAGATCTCGTTTGTAGATTTGCCGCGAAGTCTTGCTACTTCTTCTGGAGTCTTCAGCTCAGACAGACCAGCGATGGTAGCCAGAACTACGTTCTGCTTATTTCTGGATCCAAGGGATTTTGTACGGATGTTCTTAATACCAGCTAACTCGATTACGGCACGGGCTGGGCCACCAGCGATGACACCAGTACCTTCAGGAGCTTTCTTCAACAGAACCTCTGCGCTTCCGAATTTACCTACGTAGTCATGAGTGATACTTCCGTTCTCATTGATTGCTACGCTTACCAGTTTCTTCATAGCGTCTTCTTTACCTTTGCGGATAGCTTCCGGAATCTCGGCTGCTTTTCCAAGGCCTGCGCCTACGTGTCCATTGCCGTCGCCGACAACTACTAAAGCTGTGAAACGGAAGTTACGACCACCTTTAACAACTTTTGTAACACGCTTAATTGATACGACTTTTTCTTCCAGTTCGAACTGGCTTGCATCAATAATTGTATGCTTCATGTGTTCTTTTCCTTCCTTTCTTAGAATACCAGCCCAGCTTCTCTAGCTGCGTCTGCGAATGCCTGGATTTTTCCCTGGTAGATGAATCCGCCACGGTCAAATACAACTTCAGTAATACCTGCTTCTACAGCTTTCTTTCCAAGAACGGTTCCAAGATATGCTGCTGCATCTACATTGTTGGTTTTCTCAAGCTCTGCTTTAACATCTTTCTGAAGAGTAGAAGCAGAAACTAAAGTATTTCCAATCGTATCGTCGATAATCTGAGCATACATATGGTTATTGCTGCGGAATACACACAGACGCGGACGCTGTGCAGTACCTACGATATGATTACGTAATCTTCTATGCTTTTTCTGGCGCATCTGCGCTCTTGATACTTTACTAATCATGTTCACACTCTCCTTAATTATTTCTTACCAGTCTTACCAACTTTACGTCTGATCACTTCATCAGCATACTTGATTCCCTTGCCCTTGTATGGCTCAGGTCTTCTCTTGTCTCTGATTTCAGCGGCATACTGGCCAACTTTCTCTTTGCTGATACCGGAAACAATGATCTTGTTGCCGTCTACAGCGGAGGAGAGTCCTTCCGGATCGATCATCTCTACCGGATGAGAATATCCAAGAGACAGAACTAATTTGTTGCCCTGTTTTGCAGCTCTGTAACCTACACCGTTTACTTCCAGTGTTTTGGTATAGCCTTCGCTAACACCAATTACCATGTTGTGGATCAGAGTTCTGGTCAGGCCATGAAGAGCTTTCATTTTCTTCAGATCGTTCGGTCTTGTAACTACTACGTGTCCGTCTTCCAGTTTGATGGTCATTTCAGACGGGAGAGTTCTCTCTAATGTTCCTTTTGGTCCTTTTACTACAACGTGGTTGTTTTCCTGGATGTCTACTGTTACACCTGCAGGAATTGCCACTGGCAGTCTTCCAATACGTGACATACCAATTTCCTCCTATTAACTTAGATTTTCGGAGAGAGCCTTACGCTCTCTCTGTTTTCAGTTGCTTTGTTTCGTTTCAGATTACCAAACGAATGCCAGAACCTCGCCGCCAACCTGCAGCTTGCGAGCTTCTTTATCGGTGATAACACCCTGGTTTGTGGAAAGAATAGCGATTCCAAGTCCGCCAAGTACTCTCGGCAGCTCATCTTTGCCAACATAGATTCTCAGACCCGGTTTGGAGATTCTCTTCAGGCCGGTGATGATCTTCTCGTTTTTGTCAGCGCCGTATTTCAGGGTGATGTGCATATTCTGGAATGCACCCTCATCGCTGAGTTCATATTTTGCAATGTATCCCTCGTTTACCAGGATATCAGCGATTGCGATTTTCATTTTGGATGCCGGAACATCTACTGTATCATGTTTTGCAGTGTTAGCGTTACGGATTCTTGTAAGCATATCTGCAATCGGATCACTCATACTCATTTGAATTTGCCTCCTTCTAAAATTTTACCAACTAGCTTTCTTAACGCCAGGAATCTGGCCTTTGTATGCTAATTCACGGAAGCAGATTCTGCAGATTCCGTATTTTCTTAAATATGCGTGTGGACGGCCACAAATTCTGCAACGATTGTATTCTCTTGTAGAGAATTTAGCTTTGCGCTGCTGTTTGATTTTCATTGCTGTTTTAGCCATGAATCAATTCCTCCTATTACTTTGCGAATGGCATGTTGAATAATGTCAGTAATTCACGAGCTTCTTCATCTGTGTTAGCAGTGGTAACGAAGATAATGTCCATACCTCTGACTTTATCAACTTTATCATACTCGATCTCTGGGAAAATCAGCTGCTCTTTGATACCAAGAGCATAGTTTCCTCTGCCATCGAAAGCGTTCGGATTTACGCCGCGGAAGTCACGTACACGAGGCAGTGCCAGGTTGATCAGGCGGTCTGCGAACTCGTACATTTTCTCGCCACGAAGGGTAACTTTGCATCCGATCGGCATACCCTCACGGATTTTAAAGTTTGCTACGGAATTTTTCGCTTTGGTGGTAACTGCTTTCTGTCCGGTGATAGCTTCCATATCACTGATTGCAGCGTCCAGAAGTTTAGCGTTCTCCTTAGCTTCACCAACACCCATGTTGATTACGATTTTGGAGAGCTTCGGCACTTCCATCACGTTTTTGTATCCAAATTTTTTGGTCATTGCATCAACGATCTGCTCGTTGTAAAGATCTTTCAGTCTACTCACGGTTTTGCCTCCTCTCTTCCTTAATCAATTACTGCGCCGTTCAGCTCTTTTGCTTTTGCAACGCGGGTTCTAACAGCTTTTGTTTTGCCGTTTTTCTCAACCATCTCAACTTTGATTCCAACGCGGGTCGGAACTCCTTTTACAACCAGCATTACGTTGGATGCATCGATAGGAGCTTCTTTGTTAACGATTCCGCCCTGCTGATTGCTCATAGACGGTTTCTCATGCTTTGTAATCATGTTTACGCCTTCAACAACAACACGGTTGTTCTTTACGTCAACGCTGACTACTTTGCCGGTTTTGTCTTTATCTTTGCCGGCGATTACCTTTACGGTATCGCCTTTTTTAATCTTCATTGACATAGCTGTCCTCCTATAATACTTCCGGAGCTAAGGAAACAATCTTCATGAACTGTTTCTCACGAAGCTCTCTGGCTACTGGTCCAAAAATACGGGTTCCTTTTGGAGTTTTGTCATCTTTGATAATAACTGCTGCGTTCTCATCAAATTTGATGTAAGAACCGTCTTTACGACGAGCGCCTTTTACGCTTCTTACAACAACAGCTTTTACTACGTCACCTTTTTTAACAACGCCGCCTGGTGTTGCATCTTTGACCGAAGCAACGATTACATCACCAATGTTGGCATATCTTCTTGTAGAACCGCCCATAACACGAATGCATAAGATTTCTTTTGCACCGGTGTTGTCAGCGACTTTCAGTCTAGTTTCCTGCTGAATCATGCTGGTATTCCTCCTTTAGCATTCTGATCTCTTATTTATTTCGCTTTCTCAACGATCTCCACAAGTCTCCATCTCTTATCTTTGGATAAAGGTCTTGTTTCCATAACTCGTACGGTATCACCTACATGGCACTCGTTGTTTGCATCGTGTGCTTTCAGCTTATATGTGCTTTTTACAATTTTCTTGTACAGAGGATGTTTTACATGGTCTTCGATGGCAACCACGATAGTCTTATCCATCTTATCGCTGACAACTTTGCCCACGCGAGTTTTTCTAAGATTTCTTTCTTCCACGATATTTTCCTCCTAATTACTCAGCTGCGTTTGCCTTCTGGGCAATAACAGTCTGGATTCTTGCAATATTTTTGCGAACCTCTTTGATTCGGCTTGTATTGTCAAGCTGGTTGGTTGCATTCTGGAATCTTAAATTGAAGAGTTCCTTTTTAGCAGCTACTAATTCGTCATTCAGCTCAGCTGCGCTCTTTGTATTTAAATCTTTTACAAATTCGTTAGTTTTCACTGTTATCACCGCCTTCTAAGTCTGCACGAGAAACAACTTTGCATTTACATGGTAACTTATGCATGGCAAGACGTAATGCCTCGCGGGCTGTTTCTTCCGGAACACCTGCGATTTCGAACATTACACGGCCTGGTTTTACTACTGCTACCCAGTACTCCAGAGAACCTTTTCCGGAACCCATTCGGGTTTCAGCCGGCTGTGCGGTTACTGGTTTGTCCGGGAAAATTTTGATCCAAACTTTACCACCACGTTTGATGTAACGTGTCATGGCGATACGGGCTGCCTCGATCTGGTTGGATTTGATCCAGCATGGCTCAAGGGCTACGAGACCAAATTCACCGTAGTTAATTTTGTTTCCTCTGAGGGCTTTACCCTTCATGGAACCACGGAACTGTTTACGACGTTTTACTCTCTTCGGCATTAACATAATTAATTCTCGCTCCCTTCCTTTTTAGTTCTGGTTGGAAGTACTTCGCCATTGTAGATCCATGCTTTTACGCCAACTTTACCGTAAGTGGTATCTGCTTCAGCGAATCCATAATCGATATCGGCACGCAGGGTCTGCAGCGGAATAGTTCCCTCGCTGTAGAACTCGGTACGAGCCATATCAGCTCCACCAAGACGTCCGGATACAGATGTTTTGATTCCCTTAGCGCCAGCTCTCATCGTACGCTGCATGGTAGACTTCATAGCACGACGGAAGGAAATACGGTTTTCCAGCTGTAATGCAATGTTCTCAGCAACGAGCTGTGCATCGCGGTCCGGTCTTTTTACTTCTTTGATATCTACGATAAGCTTTTTGTCAGTCAGTTTCTGAACTTCAGCTTTTACTTTCTCGATCTCTGCTCCGCCTTTACCGATAACAACGCCCGGTTTTGCGGTGTAGATGATAACTTTTACTCTGTCAGATGCTCTTTCGATTTCGATCTTGGAAACACCTGCGCTGTACAGTTTCTTCTTCAGGTATGTGCGGATGTTGTAGTCCTCTACGAGGTTATCTGCGAAATCACCCTCGGCATACCATTTGGAATCCCAGTCTTTAATAACACCGACTCTCAGGCCGTGTGGATTAACTTTCTGTCCCATGACATGTCCTCCTTATTTCTCGTCTAACACAATCGTGATGTGGCTGTTTCTCTTCAGGATTCTGTAAGCTCTGCCCTGTGCTCTCGGATGAATTCTCTTCATGGTCGGAGCCTTGTTAGCGAAGCACTCAGCTACATACAGGTTTTCTCTGGAAAGACCGTTGTTGTTCTCAGCGTTTGCGATTGCGGACTCCAGCAGTTTTTTCACTACGCTGGAGGCATATCTCGGGTTATAAGTTACAATACCAAGTGCGGTTGTTACGTCTTTACCGCGGATTGCATCTAAAACAAATCCAGCTTTCTGCGCAGACATTCTAGCGTAGGATAACTTTGCAGACGGTCTGGTATCTTTGTTAGCATTTCTTGCTCTTTTAATCTGACTTCTATGTCCTTTAGCCATTGCTAAAAAACCTCCTCTCTCAAATCATTCTACTTAGCGGACGCCGGATTTCTTCTCGTCCTTGCCGTGACCTCTGTAGGTTCTGGTTGCTACGAACTCACCGAGTTTGTGTCCAACCATGTCCTCTGTAACGTATACCGGCACATGTTTTCTTCCGTCATGAACAGCGATTGTGTGTCCAACGAATGACGGGAAGATTGTAGAACGACGTGACCAGGTTTTAATGACTGTTTTATCTCCTGAAGCGTTTGCAGCGTCAACTTTCTTTAACAGGCTTTCATCTGCAAATGGTCCTTTTTTTAATGAACGAGACATCGTTTACCTCCTTATTTCGATAAAGCTTTTCCATCGCGTCTTCTTACGATGTACTTGTTAGACTGCTTGTTCTTTGCTCTGGTCTTCAGGCCAAGAGCCGGTTTTCCCCAAGGAGTAGACGGGCCCGGACGTCCGATACCGGTCTTTCCTTCTCCACCACCATGTGGATGGTCATTCGGGTTCATGACAGAACCACGTACAGTCGGGCGGATACCCATGTTACGTTTCCGTCCTGCTTTACCAATGTTGATCAGGCTGTGCTCGCCATTTCCAACAACACCGATGGATGCACGACAGTTGATCGGAACCATTCTCATCTCTCCAGACGGAAGACGAAGGGTTGCGTATTTGCCTTCTTTAGCCATCAGCTGAGCGCCATTACCAGCTGCACGAACAAGCTGTCCGCCTTTGCCTGCATGAAGCTCTACGTTGTGAACCATGGTACCAACCGGAATCTCGGACAGCGGCAGGCAGTTTCCAGGTCTTACCTCGGCAGCAGCGCCGCTCATAACCTTCATGCCAACTTTCAGTCCTTCCGGAGCCAGGATGTATGCTTTCTCGCCGTCTGCATAGCAGATCAGAGCGATGTTTGCTGTTCTGTTCGGATCGTACTCGATCGATTTAACGATTGCCGGAACATCATCTTTTCTTCTCTTGAAGTCGATGATTCTGTATTTTCTTCTGCTTCCGCCTCCGCGGTGTCTTACAGTGATTTTACCCTGGTTGTTACGACCAGCGTTTTTCTTCAGGGACACTACCAGAGATTTCTCCGGTGTGCTCTTCGTGATTTCGTTGAAATCAGAGGAGGTCATGTGTCTTCTGGAAGATGTATATGGGTTAAAGCTTTTGATTCCCATTACTTTGTTCTCCTTTCATTTCGTATCGCACTTATGTGTGCATATTTCGAACAGCTGCTAATTAAAGTCCTTCGAAGATTTCGATGTCTTTGCTGTCCTCGGTCAGAGCAACGATTGCTTTCTTGCTCTTTGCAGTTTTTCCAACTACCATTCCACGACGTTTGTTCTTTCCGTCCATGTTCATGGTGTTTACGCTTTTTACTTTTGTTCCTTCGAACATTTTCTCAACTGCTTCTTTAATCTGAGATTTGTTTGCTTCCGGGTGAACCATAAATGTGTATTTCTTCTCGCCCATAGCGTTCATGCTCTTCTCAGTTACGATTGGTTTCAGGATTACGTCGTAATATCTGATATCTGCCATTATGCGTACACCTCCTCGATAGATGCAACACTGCTCTTGGTTGCGATGATGGTGTTGTATTTCAGCATGTCGAATACATTGATGGTATTAACAGATGCAGTCTGAACGCCGGCAATATTTCTTGCGGAAAGTGCTACGTTTTCGCTGTCATCTCCGATGATTACCAGTGCGTTGTTTACTTTGAGGTTATCAAGCACTTTCTTCATCTCTTTTGTTTTAACCTCTGCAAGTTTCAGCTCATCAAGAACGATGAATTTGTTCTCCTGAACTTTGCTTGTCAGAACGGATTTTAATGCAGCTCTTTTCTCTTTCTTGTTCATTTTGAAAGAGTAATCTCTTGGTACTGGAGCGAATACAACTCCGCCGCCTGTCCACTGAGGAGCTCTTGTTGAACCCTGTCTTGCGTGACCTGTTCCTTTCTGTCTCCACGGTTTTCTTCCGCCACCGCTTACTTCGGAACGGGTTTTAGCTTTCTGAGTTCCCTGACGATTATTTGCAAGCTGAAGCACTACAGCCTGATGTACCAGATGCTCGTTGATTTCTACACCGAACACTGCATCATTAAGCTCCATGCTGCCAACTTCTTTGCCTTCCATATTTAATACAGATACGTTAGCCATTACGTGTGTTCCTCCTTTCAACGAACTTATTTACCGCATTTTACTGTCTCTTTGATGGTAACCATGGATTTCTTCGGTCCTGGTACAGCACCTTTGACTAACAGTAAATTGTTCTCTACGTCAACTTTTACGATTTCCAGGTTCTGTACGGTGATTTTCTTTCCACCCATCTGTCCTGGCATTCTTTTTCCTTTGAATACCTTACTCGGATCGGAGCAAGCACCATTGGAACCTGCGTGACGATGATATTTGGAACCATGAGCCATAGGTCCTCTGGACTGACCATGTCTCTTGATGGCACCCTGGAATCCTTTACCTTTGCTTGTTGCAGTAGCGTCGATTTTATCGCCTGCGCCAAAGATATCGGCCTTGATTTCCTGTCCTAATGTATAGGTTTCAGCATCTTCAAATCTGAACTCTTTCAGATATCTCTTGCAGGAAACACCTGCTTTTGCGAACTGGCCTTTCATTGGTTTGTTCACACGGTTTTCTTTCTTCTCGCCGAAGCCTACCTGAATTGCACTGTACCCGTCGTTGTCTGCGGTTTTCACCTGTGTTACAACACACGGACCTGCCTGCAATACAGTTACCGGTACTAAAACACCGTTTTCGTCGAAGATCTGAGTCATTCCGACTTTTGTAGCTAAAATTGCTTTCTTCATTCCTTTTACCTCCTGTTTTATCTACAGCGGAACTTCCTATTATAAAGAAGTTCATTCTAGCGAACAGTTGATATAAGTGGAACACTATGACCCTTAGGGATGTTGATTCCTTCGAATGAGTGTTGCTTCTATATCATCTATTGCTTACTTAATTGATGGCCGGGGGCTGATCCCGGACTTTTTACAGCTGATCTTATTTGTTTTTCATCTTGATATCGATGTAAACACCAGCCGGCATTTCCAGTCTTGCTAATGCATCCACTGTTTTCTGGGTAGGTGCGATGATATCAATCAGTCTCTTGTGGGTTCTCTGCTCGAACTGCTCACGGGAATCTTTGTACTTGTGAACTGCACGAAGGATTGTTACTACCTCTTTCTTCGTTGGAAGCGGTACTGGTCCGCTCACCGTTGCTCCGTTCTTCTTTACAGTTTCGATAATTTTCTGTGCAGATGCATCTACTAACTGATGATCATACGCTTTCAGTGTAATTCTCATTACTTGACTTGCCATAAAAAAAGTCGCCTCCTTTTCGCACTTTTACGAGTACGACAAGCGGTGACTGTACACTTACCCGTGTGTGTCCTGATGTTTGCACACGGTCGTTTCCACTCTTACAGGTGGACTTAATTGTGGGTACAGTGACTTGTCGCCAGTTTCTTTAACTTGACATTCGCTCCACGGAAAACCCGCTGTTTCTCAGCGGCAACCTCGCGCTTCAACGCTATCAATGTCACAACAGTTGTTAGTATACAAGAAAGCACGCGAAAAATCAAGGTTTTTTTTTATTTTTTTCGATTTATCCGTTTTTATGCAAAAAGAGAAATACAGGGGTGCCGTGTTGTGCACTTTTCCTATATTTCTCTCTTTTTTGACGTTTTCCAACTATTCAGAGCCCCATCTCGATTCCGCTGCGATGTATCTCGATGTGGCTTCTTGCCATATGAATAAAAAGAAAAGAACGTTCATTCATGCAAGCATGATTCGCGTTCTTTTCTTTTCGTTCGCATGGCTCTGAATAGTTACAGAATGTCGGAATAATCTAAGATTGTGATGCCGGTTGCAGGATCTTCAATGACTTTCGGGTCATCTCCGGCTGCGTGGGCCTTCTGGAGGAGTTCTTCCGCCGTGTAAACCGGCATGGCAAGTTCGATCGGCTCGGACGGTTCCGGTTCCGGCTCTTCTTCCGGCTCTTCGATGGTTTCTTCAAACTCTTCGATTTCTTCCACAGTTTCCGGCTCTGCAGATTCCGTTTCTTCGGTTTCTTCGGTTTCTTCTGTCACTTCTTCCGCTGTTTCTTCTGCGGCAGCTTCTTCGACAATTTCCGTTTCTTCCACGGCTTCCGGAATTTCTTCGGTTTCTTCTCCTCTTACAAGGTTCTGCAGATCGACGGTATGAAAGGACACCTGCTCCGTTCCTTCTTCTTCCAGATCCGGAATTTCAAATTCGTCCTGTTTCTCTTCTTCTGCCGTTTTCTGGTCGGCTGCTCTCAACTGTTCGGTCATTTCCTGTTCTTCCCGTTTCTTTTTTTCTTCCAGGGCAGCTTTCTTTCTGCTGCGAAGCTCTTCGGACGCTTTCTCATCGTCCTCGTCTTCGTCTTCTTCCTCTTCTTCCTCATCCTCTTCTTCATCACGTTTCCACACCTCGGAAAGGATGAACAAAATGACCAGAAACAGAATGGCAAGTCCGATGATCATGATTCCCTCTCTGCTCTGCGCCGCCATCGACAGAAAGCCGATCACCGGAATCGTGACGATCACTTTGCTCACGGTTGCTCTCACGGTAATTTCCGTTGTGTCTCCACTGATCACATTTTTTACGGATGCGGTTCCGGCAGCGGTGTCGAGGGACTGTATCGTATAGATATACTTTCCGGAATTGTCATCAACCAGGATTTTGTCTCCCGTCGCAACCGATGACGTATCTGTCTTCTTTGCGTACGTGACAGCGCCGCGGGAAATGTTGGTATTTCCCATCCCGTCTGAGACAAGTGTCGTGATGCCGGCAAACGGCGGAATCACCAGTGCGCCTGCTGACAGGATTGCAAGCAGAAGCAGCGTATTCACAATTACCTTCAGTAATTTTGACATATTCAATTCTCCTTGTATTCTCAGTCTTTGCCCCCTATTATAACCCCTTTTCTTCGATTATGCAAGAAAACGTTACGCATCGTGTCCCGGCCGCCCGGTTCCGCGTGTCGAATTTTTCGATTTTTTCTTGAAGATCTGTCCTGTTTCTTCTATACTATATACATAACCAAAGGGGGAATACTTTCATATGAATACACTGATCAAAACCATCGAAGATCTTTCCCTGAACGCATGGCCGTCTCACCAGATCGAGCTGTACGACGGATGGATTCTTCGTTTTTCTTATTTTTATACACACCGGACCAACAGCGTCGAGCAGATCGGGCCGTCCACGATTCCGGTGGAGGAAAAAGTGCAGTACTGTGAGGAGATCTACCGTCGCTGGGGTACACCGGCAATTTTCAAGATCAGTCCGCTTGTCAATCCCGGCTTTGATGCAATGCTCGCCGACCGCGGCTATGTAGTCCAGCACACGACGCACGTCATGACAATGGATCTGGCGAACTTTGCCAAAAAGAATCCTGCCGTTGCCGTGACCGTCAGCAGCTTTATCCCGCCGAAATGGATTGACAGCCTCTTTGCTTTAAAGAGCACGACGAACGTGATGCACCGCATGGTCGTTCCTTCGATGTACCGCGCCATTCCAAAAGAAACCATCTGTACCTCCATCCAGGATGAAACCGGAACGATCATTGCCACCGGCCTTGGCATCCGCGACCGCGATTACGTCGGTGTCTATGCCATCCATGTGCATCCTGCGTACCGCCACCGCCACTACGCTTCCTCGATCTGCCGCACAATCCTCTCCGAGGGAATCCGGCTCGGTGCAACGAAAGCGTATCTTCAGGTTGTTGAGGGAAACACGCCTGCGATCACACTGTATGAATCGCTCGGTTTTTCCTATCTCTATACCTACTGGTTCCGCGCGAAGAACGTGGTCTGATTTTCGTCTGATTTCACATAAAAAAGCATAGCAAAACGGCATGTCAAAATTTTCTGACATGCCGTTTTGCTCTATGTTTATGCTATAAGTGCAGTAAGATTATTCAGCAAAAGGACTGCTTAAATATTTTTCAACGCCGTCCATGGCTTCGCTCTCGTCTTTTCCGTTTGCGGTCACGGTAACTTCCTCGCCATTGTCCAGACCAAGTGTCATCATACCCATAATGCTCTTCGCATTTACTTTTTTTCTGCCGCTCTCGACATAGATTTCACTTTCGTACTGGCTCGCTACCTGTACCAGCATGGCAACTGGTCTCGCCTCCAGGCCGCTTGAAAGACGAATTGTGATTGGTTTCTTAATCATAATACTTCTCCTCCTTGTTTCCTTCGCAAATCTTCTGCAATCTCTTTTAGTTTCCTTAATCTATGATTAACTCCGGATTTACCAACAACCGGCGTTAACATCTTGCCCAGTTCCAGAAGCGATGCTTCCGGGTATTGTAAACGGAGCCTTGCCATCTGCTCCAGCGGTTCCGGCAGAGAAGAAAAGCCTGTGGTTTCTTCGATATACCGGATATCTTCGATCTGGCGGATCGCCGCGCTGACCGTTTTGTTGATGTTGGCAGTTTCACAGTTCACCTTTCGGTTGACACTGCCGCGCATTTCTTTTAAGATCCGCACGTTTTCCAGATTCATAAGTGCGATGTTGGCTTCCATGATGCCAAGCATCTCCACAATCTGTGCGCCTTCTTTCATATAAACCACATGGTGATTTTTCCGGAGAACGATCCGTGCATCAATTCCAAAGCTTTTCAGAAGTTCCTGCACCTGTTCTGCTCTCGGTGCATCGGGGCAGACAATTTCGAGATGGTAAAACCGGTTGGGATCGCTGATGGAACCGGACGCTAAAAATGCGCCCCGCAGAAATGCCCGTTTGCAGCACTGACGCTGTACCACAACAGCCGGAATCGGCATTGCTAACTGCCGGTCTGTCTCGTGTAACTTCACTGCCTGCAGAATCTGACGGGTTTCTTCCCTGTCATTTACGCGGATCAGATACGTATTTTCCTTCTGATTCAGCTTAACTGCAAGCTCTGCCTCTATATTAAATGTTTTTTTCAATAAAGTAAAGTACTTTCTTGCCACATACGCATTCTCTGTCTGAATCCGTATCGTCCCGTCCTTCTCGGAAATCTGTCCGCAGAGTGACAGGATCGCCGCTGTTTCCGCAATCTGGCAGTGGCGTGCCGTCGGAAGATGTCTCGATAATTCCTCTTTTACCTCGCTTGAGAATGACATCCTTCCACCTCTAAATTCCTTTTCGGATGGCGTCTTTTTCCAGATCCCGGTGCTCAATCCGGATTCCATAGTCCTTCGCGTTGGAAAGACGCCGGTACAGCTCGTTGGCAAGGGTTACGGAACGGTGTTTTCCGCCGGTGCAGCCGATGCTGATAATGAGCTGATGCTTGCCCTCGGAAATATAATTCGGAATCAGAAAACGGATCATATCCTCTAATTTTTCCGCAAACACCTGCGCTGTCTCAAATCCCATCACATAATCCCGCACCGGAGCATCGTTGCCGGAGAGCGGGCGCATGCCTTCTACGTAGTAGGGATTCGGCAGGAACCGCACATCGAAAACAAGGTCCGAATCCGCCGGGATTCCGTATTTGAATCCAAATGAGAGCACAGTAATCATCAGATTTTTGAATTTCTGATCCTGCACGAAAATCTTATCGAGCTCCGCTTTCAGCTCTCTTGTGAGAAGCTGGCTCGTATCGAGAATGTAGTCCGCATCTTTTTTCAGGAACTCAAGTGCTTTGCGCTCTTTTCTAATTCCCTCATCCACCCGTCCAAGACCTGCCAGCGGGTGCGTTCTTCTCGTCTCTTTGTATCGTTTGACCAGCACGTCATCGGACGCGTCCAGAAACAGGATCTCATAGCAGATTCCGTTGATGCTCATCCACTCCAGAACATTCTGCAGGTCCGGAAGCGCCTGGCCGCTTCGGATATCGATTCCAACTGCCACTTTCTGGATTTCTCCGGAAGTACCGTCGGCGGTAAGCTGTGCAAATTTTTCAACCAGCGGGATCGGAAGGTTATCGACGCAGAAATATTCCGCGTCCTCCAGCATTTTCAACGCAGTACTTTTTCCCGCACCGGACATGCCGGTCACAATTACAAAACGCATGTTTTTTCTCCTTTGGTGGA
This sequence comes from Blautia sp. AM29-29, assembly GCF_003480555.1. Lineage (NCBI taxonomy): Bacteria > Bacillati > Bacillota > Clostridia > Lachnospirales > Lachnospiraceae > Blautia > Blautia sp. AM29-29. The sequence continues at coordinate 54,159 of NZ_QUJD01000017.1, read as the reverse complement.
TAACGAAAATCAGAATTCCCCGAGGAACTGGATTTCCGGCTCAAGCTGTACGCCAAACTGTTCTTTTACTTTTGCCTGGATCTGACGGATCAGTTCCATCACATCCGATGCGGTTGCACCGCCTGCATTGATCAGGAAGCCGCAGTGTTTTTCCGATACTTTTGCACCGCCGACTGCGTAGCCGGAAAGTCCGGCATCCATCACAAGCTTGCCTGCGAAATAGCCTTCCGGCCGTTTGAATGCGCTGCCGGCGCTCGGATACTCGAGCGGCTGTTTCCCTACCCGCTTGTTTTTCAATTCCTGCATGCGGGCAAGAATTTCTTCTTTATCTCCCGGAACAAGCATAAGTTCTGCTCCAAGTACGACGTAGCCTCTGTCTTTGATGACGCTGGCACGGTAGCCGAAGCCGAGCTCTTCTTTTTCCAGTTCCCGGATCTCACCTTCTCTTGTGAGTACAGTGACATTCTGTACAATATCCTTCATCTCTCCGCCGTAGGCTCCCGCGTTCATACGGACGCCGCCGCCTAAAGTTCCAGGGATTCCGGAGGCAAACTCCATACCGGAAAGACCGGCTTCTCTTGCCGCCTGGCTGATGGATACAAGCATGCTTCCGGCTTTCGCCCGGATTCTGTTTCCTTCCACTTCGATTCCCTGAAAGTTTTTGTAAACCGAAAGAATCACACCGTGGTAGCCCTCGTCACTTACAACGAGATTGCTGCCGTTTCCGGTGACGAACCACGGGATCTCTTTTTCTTCGCAGAGAGCCACGATTTTTCTGATTTCTTCTTCTGTATGAGGAGCGACGAAATAATCTGCCGGACCGCCCACACGGAAGGTCGTATGATTTTTCATCGGTTCTGCGGTCTGTACCGCATCTTCCCCTGCAATTGCATAAAGTTCTCTGACAATCTCTTCTTTGATCACGATTTTTACCCTTTGCCGCATCTGCGGCCGAACATTTCATTACGAATTACTACGAATTACAGATTATACTTTTTAGACGCGAAAGCAGCCGACATCCCTCACTTCTTCGTTCGTTCTGCCAGCCGCTGTTTTTCTTCTTCGTCTGCCCGCCTTTTTGCAGGCTCACGGGGTATTCTACCACGAACCCTCAAAAAGTGCAACGAACTTTTTCGTTCCGGCTCTTTTTTCTATCAGATCTTCCGGATTGGTATCATTTCCTACATCAGACAGTCTTTTCCATGGATTCTCGCCGGGGTGACAAGCACCATCTGATTCATGAGATTTTCTTCTGAAAGAACAGCAACGCGCAGATATTCTCTCGTGTGTCCCGTCCAGTAATGGACGCCGTCGATCTCGACTTCTTCTTCCATGAGCACTTCCAGCTCTTTTCCGAGGAAGCCTTCCATATATTCCTGTCTCCGTCTCTCGTCCAGTTCCAGCAGAACGTGGCTGCGCTTCGTCTTCTCCTGCTCCGGAATCTGGCCTGCCATCGCTGCGGCGCGGGTGCCTTCTCTTCTCGAATACTTGAAGATGTGAGTCTCGAAGAAATGAATGTCCTCGACAAAGGCGCGCGACTCTTCAAACTCCTCCTCACTCTCCTGCGGGAAACCGACAATCACATCGGTCGTCAGCGCCGGATTTCCATATACCTTACGCAGCAGATCGCATTTGTGTTTGTATTCTTCTGCGGTATATTTCCGGTTCATCCGCTTCAGTGTTCCATTGCTTCCGCTCTGCAGCGAAAGATGGAAATGCGGGCACACCTTCGGCATTGCGGCGATCGCCTCTGCAAACTCTTCGGTGATGATGCCCGGCTCCAGGGATCCGAGACGGATTCTTCTGATGCCGTCCACTGCATCAACAGCGCGGATCAGGTCGAGCAGCGTCTCTTTTTCGCCCTCTGGGAAATCGAGTCCGTAGGAGGAAAGGTGGATACCGGTCAGCACGACTTCCTGGTATCCGGCCTCCACCAGACGTTTTACTTCTTCTACCACATCACTCTGGCGGCGGCTTCTGACTCTGCCGCGCGCGTACGGGATAATACAATAAGTACAGAACTGATTGCATCCATCCTGTACTTTCAGGAATGCGCGGGTGTGCTCCGCCGTTTTGCTGATCGAGAGTGTCTCGTACTCACGGTTGTGTGTCATATCCACGAGGAAGCTCTTACACTCCGCGTCGGATGGTTTTCCACCATCCTCACGTTCTGCCAGAAAGTTTTCCAGAATATCCACAAGATCTTTCTTCTTATTATTTCCGATGATCAGATCAATCGCCGTATCCTCTTCGAGTTTTTCCCCAGCCGCCTGCACATAACAGCCGCAGGCCACGACAACCGCATCGGGATTCATCTTTTTCGCTTTGTGCAGCATCTGCCGCGATTTCCGGTCCGCAATGTTCGTCACGGTACACGTATTGATAATGTAAACATCCGCTCCCGGTGCAAAAGGCACGATCTCGTACCCTCTGTTTTCGAGGAGCTGCTGGATGGCTTCCAGCTCATATGCGTTCACTTTACACCCAAGATTATGCAAAGCTACCGTTTTTTTCATGCCATACTCCTTTCTTCTTCATCTTTATTATTAAAAATCACGAAGATTCCACTTTATCTTTGTATGTTTTCGCATTGACTTTTTCCCCTCCAGACGGTAAGATAAAGCTGTTAAATGAGGGTAATAAATAATGTTAACCAAATAACAGGGAGGATTACAAACATGAAAACAGTACAGATTTCTCTTAATTCTATCGACAAAGTAAAATCTTTCGTCAACGACATTTCCAAATTCGATTTTGATTTCGATCTGGTATCCGGAAGATACGTAATCGACGCAAAATCCATCATGGGAATCTTCAGCCTCGACCTTTCCAAACCGATCGACCTGAACGTCCATGCTGATGGAGATGCTCTTCAGACCGTACTTGATGTTCTTGCTCCGTACATTGTATAATTACGATAGAACATAAGGGCCGCGCACTCGCCGCGGCTCTTTTTTTGTCTTTGTTTATCATCAGGACCGGATCTTGTTTTTCAGAACCCCCAAAACAAGATCCGGCCTTTTTGTTCTTTAAAGCAAGTTTTCCTTAGCAGACCTCGATCGTCTCTGCGGTAGAAACTGCGCGTTCCATCATCTCATCGATCACGTCATCCAGATGGCGCTCGGAGCATTTGATGACATTCAGGTTCGGTTTTGTCACCGGATGCTTTGCAACGAAGATCGTGCAGCAGTCCTCATACGGCAGAACAGATGTCTCGTACGTACCGATTTTTTCGGAAATATCGACGATCTCCTGTTTGTCGAAACCGATCAGCGGACGGAAGACCGGCATGGTGCAGACTTCGTTGGTAACGGCGAGGGAATGCATCGTCTGGCTTGCCACCTGTCCGATACTCTCTCCGGTGATCAGGCCAAGGCATTTGTCCTGACGTGCAAACGCTTCTGCGATCTTCATCATATAACGGCGCATGATGATGGTCAGCTCGTCGTGCGGGCATTTTTCGTAGATTGCAAGCTGGATCTCGGTGAAGTTGACCACATGCAGACGGATCGGGCCGCTGTAGCGTGCAACGAGTTTTGCAAGATCCACAACCTTCTGTTTGGCTCTCTCGCTGGTGTACGGCGGAGCGTGGAAGTAAACGGCATCAATCTTAACACCGCGTTTTGCGATCATGTATCCGGCAACCGGGCTGTCGATACCGCCGGAAAGCAGCAGCATGGCCTGTCCGTTTGTGCCGACCGGCATACCGCCAGGGCCTGCGATGCTCTCGCAGTACAGATAAATCTTCTGACGCAGCTCGACGTTCAGATAGATATCCGGCTCGTGAACGTCTACTTTGAGGTTCGGGCAGACATCGAGGATGCGGCCGCCCAGCTCGCAGTTGACTTCCATTGTGTGCATCGGATAGTTTTTGTTCGCACGGCGTGCGCATACCTTAAAGGTTTTCTCCTCGGTCGGGTACAGCTCTTTCACGTAGGAAACCACTGCCTCTGCCAGATCTTCAAAGCCGGTGTCCTCTAAAATGACAACCGGGCAGATCTCGGCGATACCGAAAACTCTTGTCAGCGCATCGACAGCGCCCTCGTAATCAAAGTCTCCTTCGGTGTTGACATAGATTCGTCCCATCTCACGGGTGACCTGGAAATTTCCGTCTACCGGGGCAAGCGCGTGCTCCATCTGTACGCAGAGCGCTTTCTCGAACAGATGACGGTTCTTTCCTTTAATGCCGATCTCGGCATATTTTACCAGAAATGCTTTGTACATCATCGTTTTTTATTCTCCTTTTTTCTCAGCCAGATCACGGAAGAACAGAGGATATTCCTCAGAAAATTTCTTCAGGATCAGGTCAGATACCTGACGCATCTGCGGATGTGCGGCGTTGGCGCTTCGAAGCCGGATAAAGTGGCGCCACTCTCTTAAGTTCATGGTCATGACGATCTCGGTTTTCAGAGAGTTCGGAAGAATGCTTCTTGCCTCCTCCGGCTTTGCTCCGAGTTCGAGCATCTGGAAGTAATACTGCTCTGCAGCTTCCATTGCTTTCTGCCATACCTCGTATTTTTTACGGTCGTTCTCGTCGTCCAGATCATAGGAAAATCCGGTTGCCAGATCGATACAGGTGATCTGGTTTCCAAATTTATCTTTCGAATAGTTGCAGTAGCGGGTGCTCTCCTGGCTGTAGCTTGCGATACGGTGGCGGACGATCTCATGGGTCACGCCGCGGTCGCACGTTACTTTTACGGTGATGGAGCCGTGCTCAATGACGGATTCATGGCCGCGTTTGATGATGCCTGCGATGAATTTCTCTGCAGTGCCTTCTCCAATGCGCTCCTCGCTCTTGTAGCAGACTCTTCCGATTTTCTCGATCCGGCGCAGCATATCCTCGTAGGATTCGGTGCTCAGGATTTCAATTTCCGGCTGTATTGTAATCATAATTTTCCTCTTTCTATTATTTCCTGGTAAATCTGCGCAGCATCGGCAGTACCTCGCGCAGCGTATCCAGGGTGTAATCAATCTGTTCCAGTGTCGTAAATTCGCTGAAGCTGAACCGCACGGCAGACTCCATCTCGGCTTTCGATGCGCCGATGGCAGTCAGCGTCGGGCTTCCGGCTCTCTTGTGTGATGAGCAGGCGCTTCCGGCGGAAACGTAGATCTGGCGGTCCTCCAGCGTGTGCAGCAGCACTTCACTACGCACATTTAAGAACGATGCATTGACAATCTGCGGCGCACCCTCTTCTTCCGGCATGCCATGGATGACCACATCGTCCAGCTCCCGCAAGCCTTCGATCAGACGGTGTTTGCAGGCACGCATCTGCGCAGTCTGCTCGTCAAAATGCCTGTAAACGATCTCAGCGGATTTCGCAAGGCCTGCGATGCCCGGCACATTGTCGGTTCCGGAACGCATGCCGTTCTGCTGGCCGCCGCCTAAGATCAGCGGACGGATTTTTACTTTCTCATCAATATATAAAAAGCCGCTTCCCTTCGGTCCGTGGATCTTGTGGCCGCTCACGGAGAGCATGTCGATGCCCATCCGTTTCGGATAAATCCGGTATTTGCCGAACGCCTGGATCGCATCGACATGAAAATACGTTTTCGGATTTTTCGCCTTGATTCTGCGTCCGATCTCCCCGATTGGCTCAACAGAACCGATCTCATTGTTGACATACATAATCGAAACGAGAATCGTCTCCGGCGTGATCGCTTCTTCGAGTTCGTTCACATCCACAAGGCCTTCTTTATTTACCGGCAGGCGCGTAATACGGAATCCCTGCTCCTCCAGAAATGCCAGCGGTGCCGACACGGCCGGGTGCTCGATCGCGCTTGTGATGATGTGGTTTCCCGTTCTCTTATTTGCCATTGCTGTTCCGACGAGCGCCCAGTTGTCGGACTCTGTGCCACCGGAGGTAAAGAAAATTTCTTTTTCTTTGACTTTCAGAATCTTTGCCAGCGTTTCCTGGGCGGTTCTGATATATTGTTCTGCTTCTACCCCTTTTTGATGCATCGCAGACGGATTTCCATAATGATTTACCATCAGATCACAGACGAGATCTGCGGTTTCCTGATAAACACAGGTGGTTGCGGAATTGTCCAGATATGCTTCCATTATCTTGTTCGTTCCCTTCCTTCTAAAAGATACACCAGAATGGAAAGCACGGTCATTCCGGCCGTTTCCGTGCGCAGAATGCGCTTTCCGAGCGTAATCGGCTCTACCTTTGCCTTCATGGCCATTTCCACTTCCGCTTCGTCAATGCCGCCCTCCGGTCCGATCAGGATCGCAATAGATTCACCCGGTTCAATGGATTCCAGAATTTTTCTCGTTCCTTCCATCCCCTCTGCGTTCTCATACGGCATCAGGCGAACGTCTGATTCTGCCATCATTGCAAGCGCCTGCTGAAATGTAACAGGCATGTGTACCGTCGGAATCTGCATCCGTTTGGACTGCTTTGCCGCACCAAGCGCGATCGTCTGCCAACGCTCTGCTTTCTTTTCCGCCTTTTTCCGGTCCAGCTTCACAACGCAGCGTTTCATCTCCACCGGAACAATTTCCGTCGCACCAAGTTCCACTGCTTTTTGGATGATCAGTTCCATTTTGTCACCTTTTGGCAGACCCTGAAACAGCACAATTCCGGACGGGAGTTCTCTGTCTGCTGCTGTGACTTCTTCTACTGCGGCAAGAACCTCCCCTTCCGGGAAATCCGAAACGGCACAATGATATTCCTTTTCGCCTCCGGTACTGACCAGTATTTTTTCGCCCGGCCGCATGCGGAGCACATTTTTGATGTGATTAACGTCACTGCCCGTGATGTGGACAGTGCCGTCATAAATCTGACTTTCTTCTACAAAAAAACGGTACATGAATCTGTTCTCTTTCTCTTCTGGTGTTTCGCTTTTCTTAATTTACATCGGTTTTCTTGCTGTAACAGAAACCCATTCGCCCTGATGTGTAACTTCAACTACTTCAAGTCCCGCTGCAACGACTGCCTCTTTGACAACTTCCTCTTTCACATCGAGAATGCCGGATGTGATATAAACAGCGCCCGGCTTCATCTGGTGTACGATTACCGGCGTCAGCGGAACAAGAACATCTGCAAGAATATTTGCGGTAACGATATCGTATTTTTCGTATCCGACTTTGTCCTGTACTTCTTTGTCATCAATGATATTTCCGATCATCATATCAAACGCTTCTACCGGAATTCCATTGACTTCTTTGTTTTCCTCAACTGCAGGAACCGCACACGGATCGAGGTCTGTTCCGACCGCATGACGCGCACCAAGCTTCAGTGCAATAATCGAAAGAATACCGCTTCCGGTTCCGACATCAAGCAGCTCGGTATCCTTTGTCACATATTTCTTTAACTGACGGATGCAAAGCTGTGTTGTCTCATGCATACCCGTTCCAAAGGCTGTGCCCGGATCGATATGGATGATCATTTTATCCCGGTCTTCCGGCTTTACTTTCTCCCAGGACGGGATGATCAGAATGTCGTCCACATAGAACTGTTTGAAATACTGTTTCCAGTTGTTGATCCAGTCCTTGTCCTCTGTCTCAGACTCTGTGATGGTGCACTCTCCAAGGTCCAGGAACTCCTGCATTTCTGCAAGTGCCGCGCGGACATCTGCAAGAACCTTCTCCTTGTCCTCATCCACATCGAGGTAAAAATTCAGGTAGGCAATGCCGTCGTCATCCGGAATATCCGGCATGATATCCACGAACATCTGCTGTTTGTCGCTCTCGGTCAAAGGCTGTTTGTCCTGAATTTCCACGCCTTCGATTCCCACATCGGCCAGAGTGGAGATCACAATGTCTTCCACTTCCGATCTTGTTTTTAATGTAAATTTATTCCATTTCATTGTTTAAACTCCTTTTTGCGCTTCTCTTTTCCATACGTGCAAAGAAAGCCACATCTATCATACACGATATCGTTCCTGTTGTAAATGTTATTTTCGGCTTTTACGGCCCGTCTCAATCCAAAATCTTTGTCAGAAAGCCATCTTTTTTCGCCTTCTGATAACGCCATACCAGCCCGAGTGTGGATAAAATGCGAACCCCAAGATCTATCAGATTGAACCGGTACAGTGCCGTAAGGTCTGCCCCAAGTGCCGTATACAGACGGACACCAAGCAACGGCAGAACACTGTTGGTCAGCGTCGTCATCATCGTAAAGAGGCTGATCAAAAGCGAACGGTTCTTTTCCGGTGCGGCATTTAAAAGAATCTGTACCGTGCAGAGTGCAACAGCACACTGTGGAGCGTTCAGAACCGTCATCAGAACAATAAAAGTAACCCCGCGGTACGCCAACGGTAAATGTGGAACCAAAATCATAATAACCGGGCAGAAGCAAAGACCGATCCCGGCGAAAATCAGTGCAAAATCCGGCGATTTTTTCCGGACAACCTTCGCGATCATTCCAACTGCCGCAAGCTGACCGATATTGAAAACACCGTTGCAGATGGAAAGTGTCATCTCCGACATTTTGCAATATTTGACCTGTCCTAAATACCACATGCTCCAGTCAAGCTGCCAGGTGATATAGAAAAAGACCACCGGCACGAAAAACCAGCGCAATGCTTTATTTTTCCCCACGCTTGTGATCGCCTCCAGCAGATCAGAAACAGAAAAACGTGAGGATGCCTTCCCCGCTTCTGCCGGAGCTTTGCCCTCCTCCTGCTGTTCCACCGGAATTTTTTTGATTGCAGCGGCCTGCAGCAGAACGCAGACAGCACACAGATAAAAGAAGCTTCGGAGTACCAGAAGTTTTCCATCGGCCGTGTGGCATCTTCCCATCAAAATCCCGCAGATCACCGGTGCAAGAATGCCAATCACAAACATGAACTGATTCCGAAAGGCATAGACATCGTTTCGCTGCCGCAGTGAAACCGCAGCACCGAACATTGCCTGCCACTGCGCATTGTAAATAGCAAGTGCCCCCGCAGTAAATGCCAGTGATACAAAAAACAGCTCCATACGTCTCTCGCCGAGTGCCGGTACACTTCCAAGAAATGCATAGCCGGCACACATCACAAGAAGCGTAAGCATCGGTATCGTCTTTGTCGACTTCAGACGATCCGCCAGAATTCCAAGCGGCAGCAATGCTGCACACGCTACAATGTTCGGCACCATCTGGATAATGCCGATCTGACTGTCGGTTGCACCCATGTTTGTTGCATACAGATTCAGACCGAAACTGTTAATCGATGTGATATATTGCAGAAATACACCCTCGACGGCAAACAGCAGCATGATCTGCGCAGATGGCGGCATCTTCTTTGCCCGGTAAAACAGACTCTTTTTCATTGCTTCATCCCCCATGCCTTCTTTTGTCATCTTCACGTTCCTGCCCCCTGCCGGATACGTAAAGATTCTGCTCTCATAATGGCAATTTCATGTTCAAATGTCAACAGAAATACCCGGATCCAATGTGAGAATTTTAACGGCATTTTCTGTCAATATTCACGAAAGAAAAAAGGGCATTCTCCCTGTTGAATGCATGGGTTTGGCATAAGAAAAAGGAGCCCCCGTTTTACCGGGAACTCCGCATATTGGAAATGTTTATAGCAATCTCAGAAACTATAGCAAGACCAGAAAATAACGCAAAAAAGGCAGTGCTGCAGGGCGCGAATTACAAGGAACGGATTTGAAGGCGTACCGGGGTACGACGAAAATCCGTGACGCAGTAATTCACGTTCTGCAGTGCTGAATTTTTTGCGTTATTTTCTGGTCTTGCTATAAATTCATCTCCCACCGCAGAACGTGTCTTCTTGCCGGAAGAGGATAAAAAAATTCAGAACTGCTTTTTTGCATTATTTTCGGGGTTTGCTATCAGAATTCGATCTCGCGCAGATATCTGTGCAGCGCATCCTGCCAGGTCGGCAGTTTTTCGAATCCGTTCTCGGTCAGTTTCTCTTTGCTCATGCGGCTGTTGGACGGACGTTTTGCTTTTGCCGGGTACTGGTCAGAGCTTACCGGTGATACACTTACTTTTCCGTAAGCCGGATCGATCTCAGCGGCCTGTTTGAAAATCTCGCAGGCGAACTCATACCAGGAGCAGAGTCCCTCGTTTGTTGCATGGTAGCGGCCGTAGTTCTCTTTCTCTGCCATGTCAACAAGCAGGCGGGACAGGTCGTAGGTGTAGGTCGGGCTTCCTACCTGATCATCTACAACAGTCAGATGATCGTGTGTCTTTCCAAGGTTCAGCATGGTCTTGATGAAGTTCTTTCCGTTCACGCCGAATACCCATGCGATGCGGACGATGTAGAATTTTTTCACCCATTTCTCTACCGCGAGCTCTCCCTCGTATTTCGTCTGGCCGTATACGTTCAGCGGATGACGCTCATCATCCGGCTCCCACGGGCGGGTACCCTGGCCGTCGAATACGTAGTCGGTGGAGATGTAGATCATTTTGCAGTCAAGGTCATGGCAGACTTTTGCGATGTTCTCGGTTCCGACTGCATTGACCTGATGTACTTTTTCTTTTTTGTCATCATCCTCAGCAAGGTCTACAGCGGTCCATGCTGCACAGTGGATTACGACATCCGGATTTGCTTCGGTAATGACTTTTCTTACGCTTTCTGCATCGGTGATATCCATTTCTTCAATATCAACGCCGATTCCTTCATGACCGCGTTTTGCAAGTTCATTCATGACGTCATGGCCGAGCTGGCCTTTTACACCTGTTACAAATACTCTCATAATGGTTCTCCTTTTTTCTGATTTTGTTATCGTTATGTTTTGTCTGTCTCTTGTTTTTCAGTCTGATTTTCTGTTTGTACCATGAGTATAAAGGATGACGTTATGTCATGGTCAAGCACTTTTTTCAAAAACTGCCCCGGATTTTTCTTCCGGGGCAGTTTTCTTCAACGCTGTTCGCTTTTATTTGTCGATATATTTTCCGTTCATCACATCCATCAAGTACTGGCCGTACTGGTTTTTCTTCAGTGGCTCGATGTCGGTCAGAAGCTGGTCTTTGCCGATCCAGCCGCTCAGGTAACCGATCTCCTCGAGGCACGCGATCTTGCGGTGCTGATGGGTCTCGATGGTTTTTACGAAGTTGGTTGCCTCTACCAGGCTCTCATGTGTACCGGTATCCAGCCAGGTGAAGCCCTGTCCGAGAAGCTCAACGTTCAGGCTGCTGTCTTCCAGATAGATCCGGTTCAGGTCGGTGATCTCAAGTTCTCCGCGCGGTGACGGTTTCAGGTTCTTTGCATACTCTACGACTTTGTTGTCATAGAAGTACAGACCTGTAACACAATAGTTTGATTTCGGTTTCTCCGGTTTCTCTTCGATGGAGATGGCTTTTCCCTCGGAGTCAAATTCTACGATCCCGAAACGCTCCGGATCATCTACATAATAGCCGAATACGGTTGCGCCTTTTCCGGTCTCAGCGTTTTCTACTGCTGCTTTCAGGCGTTTGTTCAGACCGTGTCCGAAGAAGATGTTGTCGCCGAGCACCATGGCAACGGAATCATCCCCGATGAACTCCTCGCCGATGATGAAGGCCTGTGCCAGTCCGTCCGGGCTTGGCTGTACCTTGTAGGAAAGCTGTACACCGAACTGATGGCCGTCACCGAGCAGTGCCTCGAAACGCGGGGTGTCCTGCGGGGTGGAGATGATCAGGATGTCGCGGATGCCTGCATTCATAAGAACAGACAGCGGATAATAGATCATCGGCTTGTCATAGATCGGGAGAAGCTGTTTCGATGTTACCATAGTTAACGGATAAAGACGTGTGCCGGAACCTCCGGCAAGTACGATACCTTTCATAATTCGTTACTCCTTTTTCGTATATGATACCTTTAGTATAACCTCATTCCCGGAAACGCGTCAACCCGTATCGTAACGTAACCGTTACTGTTCACTCAGCAGTGAAACACTTGCTGTTTCGCTGCGTAAGAACATGTTTCAGGTGTGAGCAACCCTCCTTTTGCGAAGCAAAACTTTAAATGAGGGTTGCGAATGTTACAGTTCGCTGGGCACCAGTGAACTGTAACACGTAACGGTGTGCGATAACTTTGTGACGTTTCTGTTATCAGCAGCTGTATTTCGTCAGTTTCTGGCGGGAATAGATCGAGCTGTTGCGGTTGAATACGTAGGCCGCGGTGCAGACAATAAAGAAATATGGCAGATAATCGTAGCCAAAAATCTCGCCGCCGATGAAAATAGCCGCCAGTAAGGTATTGGTTCCGCCACCGAAAACCGCCGCATAGCCAAGCGCCGCGGAAAGCTCCACCGGAATACCGAACAGATTGCCAAGGACTGCTCCCAGGGTTGCTCCGATGGTAAACAGCGGTGTTACCTCGCCGCCCTGAAACCCGGCGGACAGCGTCAGAATTGTCAGGATAAATTTCAGCGCCCAGTCATATGCATATACCTTTTCCCCATGAAATACCGCTTCCACCAGATTCGTTCCAAAGCCGCAATACCGTCCGCGGTACAGAAGCAGGAACAGAATGCTAAGGATAACACCGATGGAGAAAACACGTACCAGCGGATTTTTGATTTTTTCGCCGAGATATTTTTTCGTGTGCTTTAAGCACCAGGCGAAGAGGCCGCCTGTGATTCCAAAAATAATACCAAGTGTAATCAGACGCACCAGCAGGAACGGTGTCAGGCTTTCGCTGATGTGGACAGCCAGATTTTCTTTGCGGATTCCAAGCAGGGAAGCTACAGCGCTCGCAGAGAAAGATGCGGTAAACGCCGGAAGCAGTGCCTCGTACCGCATTTCACCCGCAGCGAGCACCTCTACCGCAAAGATCACAGCTGCAATCGGCGTTCCGAACATGCCCGCAAAGCCGGCGGCCATACCGGTTACCAGAAAGATACCGGGCGCGTTTTTAAACGGTAATTTTTTGCCGGCAAAATAGGAAAACACAGCACCGATCTGAACGGCAACGCCCTCGCGGCCGGCGCTTCCACCGAACAGATGCGTCAACGCCGTTGAGAGCATTGCCAGCGGAATCATGCGAAGCGGAAGCTCTGTCTCCTCCTCATACGCTACATCAAAAATCAGACTCATGCCTCCTTTTCCCCTGCCACCGAATTTCTGATTGACTGCCACGATCACAAGACCTGCCATAGCGAGAAACGGCAGACACCAGAAAAGATGTGCCACGCGAACAGCCGTGACTTTCAAAAGCAGACGGCAGAACAGCGCCTCAATCAGACCGACTGCCGCGCCGAGCGGAACGCCGGTCACACCGAGCAGCAGCAGGGCGCCGTAGGTGCGAAGGGATTTCTTCAGTTCTTCTTTCATTCTCTTTCTCTCCTTTTCGAATTCTGCTGTTATCATATCACGAAGCGGACAGATTGTGAACTATGGATACCTTTTCCTCCATACTCTTTGCCAGTGCGTCGGCAAATTTTTCCTGCATCCGGATTACTTCTGTCATCTCCTGCTCCGTAAACTGCGCCGCAGCTTCCTCCTCGGACTGAAACAGCGGAAGAACCAGCTCTCTCGCATACTGTTTTCCCGTTTCAGTCAGACTGATGATTTTTTCCCGCCGGTTTGCCGGATTGACTTCCATTTCGATATATCCTGTTTCCGTTTTTAGTCCGTTTTCGTACTTTTTGTTTTAGTGTTTTTTTCTTCCTTTGTCAAGATTTCCAAAAGCCTCTTTTTTCCGTATATTTTCCGGCATTTTTCAAATACTAGCAACTGTCCAGACACTGTTAGGGAAAGGAGATTTTGAAGATGAGAAAAATCAGAAGAGTGTGTATGACGCTGGCATTGGCGGTATTACTGGCCGGGATGACGGCCTGTGGAAACAACACCACGAACGACACCGGAAATGGCAATACCAACACGGAGAGCGACATGGGACAGACGGATAACAGAAACGATGTCAATACGACAGAGATGCCGTCAAACGACAATGTAAATGATGTGACGGAGGGCACCGATGGGAATGCCAACGGTACGAACGGTACAAATACCGGGGATAGAAATACCCTTGGAGATGATGTCGGCGACGCCGCTGAAGATGTGACCCGTGGTGTCGGTGAGGGCGTTGAGGATGTCGGCCGCGCGGTGGACGATGTGGTAAGCGGCGGCGATAATGAGACGCAGAATCCGCAGGAAAACGGAGCAACTACACAGAATGGAGCGGGGATGGCACAGTAAATATGCACTTCTGCTGCTCCCGTATCTAAAAAACTTCCCTTGGCGAACGATATATGCAGGTTCGCCGGGAAGTTTTTTTACTGCCAGGCACATCAGCACCTGGTTTGATCCGTCACTTTCGATTTTTTCTTTTACAGACCGCATCTGAATTTTCTGCCCTTCGCGCCAAGAATGCTGGCCATCTGATCGCCCCACGCTGCACGCTCTGCATAAATATCAACCCGTTCCAGATCTCCGCTCCGGTCCACAAAGGCAGGGAACAGAAATCCACAGATAGGATTTCCCGGCTCGTATTCTCCAACCAACGGGCAGACAGCGCAGATCAGATAGGGGAACATCTCCTCGGATTCCCCCAGGCGCTCTTTATCGGAAGCCTTTGCAGGAATATCATACCGGTCATAAAACATGTAAATGGCATAAGCCCCGTGAATCTGCAATCCTTCGATCAGGATATCATAGAACGTTTCCAACAGCGCATCGTTCTTCAGTCCGCATTCCCGCAGCGCCATCAGCATCTGCCAGATACTGCCCGGCCCCTGGGATGTTTCCGGAAAACGGTATTCCCGCAGCTTCTCATTCGATTCCGCAAACGGAATTTTCTTGGCAATCGCCAGATTCCTGGCCTTTTCCGAACCGGACAGTTTCAGAAAATGAATGTTGAAACTGCCGTCATACTCCCCATCCGAATCCGTATAGCAACCCGCCATCCGCACAAACGAAGTCCGCGCCGGCGTCATCCTCCTCGTCAGCTCCAGCATGTCTTCCCGATTAATCATACATTCCCTCCGACAGTAAATATATTCGAAACTCTCTGCCTTTGATCTTATCATAACATGCTTTTTCTGTCAGCAGGTTTTTAAATTGCGTTCTTTCTCTCCATCTGATAAAATCGAAACAGTATCTCGCATTTTATAATTTTGATATAGAGAGATGTTGGGACAAAACACCTTTTGACTCAATATCACAGAAAGGACGACACATGAAATTAGCAGTAATCAGTGATCTTCACGGGAATTATTATGCGCTCGCAAAGGTGCTGGCATTTCTTCGCAGTCAGGAGATCGACGGTATCATCGGGCTGGGAGATTTTGTAACAGACGGGCCTTTTCCGCAACGGATGATGAGAGTGCTTCGCGAAATGCAGGAGGAGTTTCCCTGCTATCTGGTGCGGGGAAACAGGGAAGAATATCTGCTGGAAAATCTCCGGCATCCGCAGAACTGGAAGGCAGGTTCCTCGACAAGCGGACTTTTGGATTATACGTTTCGGAATCTTACCGGACAGGATCTGGAATTTTTCGAACAGCTGCCGACAGACGGAGTTCTGGTCGGAAAAATGCATGAGTCAGGCCGGCTGATTCCTGTTTTTGTTCCGCAGGAAGAAATCATACCGGATACCTGCCGCGAATCTCTCTTCCCGGCACTTCGTCTCTGTCACGGCGCGCCCGGAGAACTCCGTGGGAATTTCGGTCTGCATCCGGAGCTTTTGCTGTCCCATCTGGAAAATCTCGATGCCGCAATCCTGCTCGGCGGGCACAGCCACAAGCAGGAGCAAAGAGAATATGCCGGAAAAACATACCTGAATCCCGGTTCCCTTGGGCTTGCGCTTGATGGAGTCGGCGGCCATGCCCATTTCGCGATTCTGACGCTGGAAAACAGCACATGGCAGATCGAATGTTTTCAGATTCCCTACGATCTCGAAGGCTACCTCGCCGAATTCGACCGCGCCGGGCTGGAAACGCATGGCAGTGTCCTTGCCCGTTCCTTAAAACGGACATTGACCTGCGGCGTGAATTATTTTTATCTCACCGTAAAACGAGTGCGTGAACTCGCCGATGCACTGGCACTGACCGATCTGGACGAAGAGGTCTGGAAAAAGGCGGAACAGGAACTGAAATAACCGTCCATTCAAAAGACGGCAGGCTGTGTACTCACACACAGCCTGCCGTCTGTTTCTATTCCCTAACTTCTATTTTTCTTTTCGAAACACAACCGTCTCAAATCTTCTGACCACTCCATCATACTCTCCCGTCATCGGCTGGTATGTTTCCGTATCCATCGGAAATGCAGCCGGTTCAGCTCCGTAGTTCTGTACAAACAGATACTTGTATTTCTCATCCTCCCTTGTTGCAACATCGAGCCCTTCCGGGATTTCGGCTGCCGCGCGTTCCAGGCCTTTTTCTTCTGCCAATTTCCGGCAGAAGTCATCGTAAAATGCCTGTTCAAAATCTGCGCAGACATAATACGCCTCGCCCTCTCCAAATACATTTTTCGTCAGTGCCGGATATCCCGCATAGAAATCGTCACGGTATGCCAGCAGCGTTTCGGCACCGTTCGTTTTTACCAGGTCGCAGAAATTTCGGATTTCATATGTCTTTCCTTCTCCCACACCCGCATTCACATCCTGATCATACAATGCGTCCAGCTCGGTGCTCCGCAGGCCGAATACATCCATCAGTCCGTGCGGGGTTCCGCCGAGGAAACAGAGGTCGTTTTCATCCACAACTCCCGACCAGTATGTCATCACAAAGGTGCCGCCGTCTGCCACGAAATTCCGGATTTTTTCCTCAATTCCGGCCCGAAACAGATACAGCATCGGTGCAAAGACAATCCGGTAGCCGGAAAGACTCTCCTCCATATCAAGGAAATCCACATTCACACCCAGTTTCCGAAGACCGCCATATACTTTCTTCACGGTATTCATGTAATGCAGTCCCATATTCCGTGGTCCCTGCGCATCCTCCATGGCCCAGCGGCTTTCGCAGTCATGCAAAATTGCAGCCTGTGCCTTCGTCGTGCTTCCCGCAATCTGCGCCAGATCCAAAAGCGCCTCGCCCGTCTCTGTCACCTCACGGAACACGCGCGTATCCTTTCCGCCGTAGTGGTCAATGACCGCCCCGTGGAACTTCTCGCTCGCACCGCGGCTCTGGCGGATCTGGAAATACTGGACACTGTCGGAACCATGCGCCACTGCCTGCAGCGATGCCGCCTTTAAAAGCCCAGGCCGTTTCAGCTTGCTGACACTCTGCCAGTTCGTGCTTGTCGGGCAGGACTCCATCAGAAGGAACGGTTTTTTCATCAAACTCCGCATAAAATCGTGCTGCAGTGCCGCATCAAGCGCAGTCACCTCTTCTGCTTCCTTGTGCCAGGTCGGATAATTATCCCATGACACCACATCAATCAGATCCTTGAACTTATGATAATTCAGTCCCTGGAAATCATACATCATGTTGATTGTCACCGGAAGTTCGGAACCGCCCGCGCGGATCGCTGCTTTTTCCCAGGCAACAAAGTCTGCTGTCTGATCTGTCACAAACCGTTTCCAGTCAAGATTCAGTCCGTGAAGCCCCATCTCACCCTTTGGGGACGGACTCTCAATCTGCTCAAAATTCTGATACGAATGGCTCCAGAACGTTGTATTCCACGACATATTCAATGCATCAATCGTCTCATATTTTTTCTTCAGCCACCCCTGAAATGCCTTCTGGCAGAGCGGGCAATGGCATTCTCCACTCAGTTCATTCGAAATGTGCCACATTTTTACCGCCGGGTGCTTTCCAAACTTCTCGCTCAGCAGGCGATCAATTTTCCCCACCTTTTCCCGGTAAACCGGCGAAGTATAACAGTGATTATGGCGTCCGCCGAACAGATTTTTCGTGCGGTCCGCGTTTACGCGCAGTACCTCCGGGTATTTGTCTGCAAGCCACTTCGGGCGTGCTGCAGACGGTGTCGAGAGAATTACTGAAATCTCATTCTTATACAGCTGATCCATGATCTTTTCCAGCCATTCCAGGTGGTATACACCCTCCTCCGGCTCGAGCACAGACCAGGAAAAGACACCAAGCGTCACCTCGTTGATATGCGCCTCCTTCATATATTCGATATCCTGCTCCAGAATTTCCGGCATCGCAAGCCACTGCTCCGGGTTATAATCCCCTCCATAGATAAATCCACTCTGGTTCATGTTCGTTTTCCTTTCTCTGTTCATCGAAATATCGTCTCTACGTGCAGCTTCTCAATTTTGCAGGCACATCCATCCGCTGCATCCGGCTGCTTTTCCAGAAAAATCGGATCACCCGGATGCAGAGGATAGACAACGAGTTTCAGTTTCTCCGGAAACTCAAAATAGCCAAGGCTTAACAGGGCCTCCTGACCGGTATAGAAATAATCGTTGATTTTCTCTTCCCCATCAAACACTTCCATACGGTTTCCGTACCAGGTCAGAAAAGCAAACGCATCGTGATAATTTTTTTCGCCCGGATAAGCAAGCTTCAGTTCGTATACTGCTTTCTCTTTATCCTGCTCTTTGCAGACAAGCTCTGCCTCCGGCTCCTGTGCTTTGTAAATACGCTCATACAGCGTAAAGTTTCCTCTTTTTCCACACTCTTTGAAATCCACAATGCCTTTTTCCACTGCCGGATACACAGCGATCATGGTTTTTCCACTGCCTGTCACAACAAGCTCACCGTTTTCTTCCCAGACATAATTTTCGGAAAGAACGAGATAATCCTGATCCAGATGCACCTTCCATGCATTCAGCGCCTCCTGCCGGGAAATCAGGCAGAGTTCTGCGCGCGCATCGCCCTCCCACTGAATCTGCGGGTCGAGATCACCGTAAAATACGAACGCATCTCCCTTTTTCGTATGTAAAACGCAGAGCGGTGTGGCAAGTGCCGTGTGAAGAACCGCATCGTTTAGTTTCATATTGTACGGAAAAAATCCATACATTCCCTCTTTCAGGTCAAATGCCGGAAATCCCACGCTCGCTTTTCCATCCAGGAGTCCCTCCAGTTTCACCTGTGGATGATCATCCATCTTCCATCTTCTCTGGTA
Organism: Blautia sp. AM29-29; assembly: GCF_003480555.1. Taxonomy (NCBI): domain Bacteria; kingdom Bacillati; phylum Bacillota; class Clostridia; order Lachnospirales; family Lachnospiraceae; genus Blautia; species Blautia sp. AM29-29. The sequence goes on along the minus strand of NZ_QUJD01000017.1, from coordinate 35,251 downwards.
ATTGTTAAAAAAGACGTATCCATGGTCCGCATCGTGACGGCACGCTGTCCGAACCGTGTGCATATCTCCCGGCAGAATCCTTATCGTTGGAATTTCAGACCGAAGTGAGGCCATATCCTCGCCAAAATCATTCAAAAACAGCGCCAGCAGCTTGATCTCCCGATAGCTGTCCGAGATTGTTCCGTACTGCCGGATCGGCGCGTTGAAATCGTAATTGATCTCCGGCAGGTCGTTCAGATATCCTGTCGCGCGGCTCTCCTGCAGGGTGGACAGTTTTCCCTTCGGATTGCTGCCGCCGTGGTACATATAGTAGCCGAGCAGCCCTGCTCCACTTCCCATTTTTACGGTAGACATCGCTCCGACATCGCATCCCTTCGCCACCGGTCTTCTGTGCATGGTAACCTGAAGCCCGCCTCCAAGTTCTGCCGTCAAAAACGGAAAATCCTCCTCGTTGTAACTGTTTGCATTTTCCACATGATGATCACACGCAATCAGTGCATCGTTCCTTGTGTGGCTGAACACAAAGTTTGCGTTCGGCTCAATCTCGCACGTTCTCTGATCCCATGGTGCTTCACAGTAGCCGCCCATGACCGGAAGCAGATCGCCGATGCAGGCTCCGCCCCAACCGGTCGCCGTGTACAGCGGCACATCAAAGCCAATTTCCTTTGCCATTGCTGTCAATGTGCGGATATGCGCCTCGCCCTCCGGTCCCTGCAGACCGCCGACGTGGCCGTACTCATTCTCGATCTGAATACCGATCACCGGACCGCCGTCCTTTTCCATGCATCCATCGACCTGCGCATAAACCTTTTTCCAGAACCGTCTGACATAGCCAAGATATTCCTCGTTGTTACAGCGGATCGCCATGCCCTCTTTCTCTCTCTCGATGATCCAGTCCGGGAATCCGCCGTTCCGCACTTCCCCGTGCACAAACGGTCCGATACGCAAGAATACCGACAGTCCGACTTTCCGGCACAGTCTTACAAACGTTCCGATATCCCGGCATCCTTCAAAATCAAACACATTTTCCTCTTCCTCGTGGTGAATCCAGATCACATAGGCCGAGACGACAGAAACTCCGCCCGCCTTTATTTTGCGCAGTGATTCCTCCCACCACTCTTTGCGGTACCGACTGTAATGCATTTCGCCCATCACCGGAAACCACGGTTTTCCATTTTTAATCAGATAATCCCTGCAATAGCTGTACTCTGCTCTCATCGTCTTATTGTCCCTCTCTTTTTACTGTCTGCAGACAGAAATTCCGCATCATGCCGTACATCGGCGGCGATGAAATTCGGATTCCGGCAGTGACTTCCTGCGGTTTTCTGATTTCGCATGTCACTTTGTAGCCGGTCCATGCATGTTCTGTCGGATGAATCACAGTCTCTTCTTTTCCCTCTTCCGTATTGAGGAACAGCCGCACATCCACATTTGTTGTATCGGTTCCCTGAAAGGCAACAGATAATGTATACGTTCCTGCCTCCTGTACCTTTACCGTCTGGCAGATCGAAAACGTAAAGTTTTTCGGTGCTTCTACGCGTACCGCATTCACCGGCGGAGCTGGGAACGGATCGACAAACTCCGGAAACAGCTGTACTGCAACGGCATCCTCGGATTTTTCTACGTTCCAGCGCGCCAGGCCGTCTTCCCAGCCGACATCGAGCAACAGATTCTCCGCCTCCGGCAGCTCTTCCACCACGCAGATCTTCGCATGTGCAGCAAACGGAACACCTTCCACATTTCCTGTCACATCATATTCGCCTGTCACGCGTGTGTCCGGCACTTCGTTCCAGTTTACCCGCCGCTGCTCCACCATTCCGTCATACAGCAAAACCGGGAGCATCTCCGGCAGACCGCATGCTTCGTCTTTTACTACGGTCATTGGCTCCGGCTCGTAAATCTTGGCCGGTTTTTCCGGACAGGCATCATTCCGTGTAAACAGGAAAGAACGAATGCCCTCCATGATGGTTCCCTTCTCCTCCAGCAGACCCATATTTTCCGACCAGCCGCCCTCACCGTCTTTCGGAACACAGATCGGTTCCCAGTAATAGATACCCTGCCCCATTTCATCCGGCAGCGAAGCAACGATATTGGCAACCAGATCCAGCACCTGCTTCTGTCCGGCAGGCGTCGCCGGAAATCCTGCGATTTTTTCCTGCTGTTCATCGATAAACCCATGCGCACTCTTTCTCCATGCATGCGCCGTCTCAACGACCATAATCGGCTTTTTGTAATCCTGGATCAGCTTCGTCATTGTCTCTTTCAGATCCGTGAAAGTGCCGTGCCAGAATGGATAATAGGAAAGTCCGATCAGGTCAAAATCCTCGAGTCCTGCCTCAAAGGAACAGTCAAACCACTCTTTCAGATAGAAATACCGTCCGCCCTGGTCGAGATGGATCATAACCTGCATCTCATCTTTTCCGGCTGCAGCCCGCGCACCGCGGATTCCGGCATTTACAAGCTGTACCATTTTTGTATAATCCGGCAGCTCTCCGTCCGGAAACAGAAGGCCGCTTCGGATCTCATTTCCGATCTGAACAATATCCGGCAGAACGTCCTCCTCTTTTAATGCCGTCAGCGTATCTCTTGTATAAGAAAAAACAGCCTCTTTTAATTCTTTAAAGCTTAAGTTTTCCCAATCTTTCGGCTTTCTCTGCTGACCGGGATCCGCCCAGAAATCAGAATAATGGAAATCCAGCATAAAGCTCATGCCATGTGCCCGGATCCGTTTTGCCATCGCCAGTGTATGCGCATAGCTGCAGTATCCGCCGGACTCCCTGACATGCTCCGGCGCATTCCAAATACGGAGCCGTACGGAATTTACCCCGTATTTCTGAACGAGATCCAGCGGATCCATAACAGTTCCGTCAAAGTCCTTCACCTGTACTCCGGCATCTTCCAGCTCCGGTATAAAAGATAGATCCATTCCCTTCTGAAATTCCATTGTTCTGTCCTCCCTGCTACGTTAGTTTGTCGATTTTCGGAATAAAATGTCGTAATCCAGCATCGTCTTCTTCTCATAATTTTCCCCTCGGAGCCGCTGGATCAGCTGACGCACGGCTGTGCCTCCCATCTGGGATGCTGCCACACTGACTGCTGTAACTGCAGGGGAATAGCAGTCCAGATTGGTGCTGTTGTAGAGCGAAGCAATCGCGACGTCCTTGGGAATTCGATAGCCTTCCGCCTGGAGCCGGGACATCACCATCGTACAAATCTCGTCGTCGCCACAGATGATGCATTCCACTTTTTTGGATATAATATTTTCAATGATCGCATCCAGAAACTCCATACGGATCGAACCATTGTAGAAAAGCTGATCCTTCTCGGAAATTCCATTTTTAATCAGCGCCCGGCAGAAACCTTCGTGACGCTTGCGGTCTACGTTATAGCTCATATCCTTGACAAGAAACGCAAATCTGCGGAATCCCTTTCCGATCAGCAGCGTTGTCATTTTCTCTGCCGCACCCTCATTGTCGGTATCCACCTGGATAATGTTGTCATACCGGCATGTTCCCGTCAGTGCTGTCGGGAAATTTGCCTGACTTAAATACTGCAGCGCACGGTCATCCTCAAGCGCACGTGTCAGGAGCATACCATCCACCCGGTTCGACTCCACCAGCGACTGCAGCTCTGAAATATCATGCGCGTTGCTCGTCGTAATCAGCACATTGTACCCGAGCATCGATGCCGATTCGCAGACGCCGAGCAGACAGTTCTGGAAATAAACACCGCTTCCATAATAAACGTCTGAAGGCAGTACCACGCCGATGTTGTGCGTCACCGTTCGGGTCCGCGCCATCTCCTCCCGCTCTTCTCCCCGTTTTGCCACCTCGAGAATCCGGTTTCTGGTCTTCTCTCCGATTCTGCCCTTACCGGACAGTGCACGGGAAACGGTACTTTTTGATACCCCTATCTCTTTTGCAATTTCCTCCAGTGTCATAAAAATACCCTGTCACTTTCTGTTAAATTTGAAAAATTCCTATATTTTTATATTTAATACGAATGCTGTTAGAAATCAAGTCATCCCTCAAAGCTTTTTGAACCATCACTTGATCTCTAAAAGAAGGAACGGCCGCGCCGGAGCTTCTGGCAGACCAGCGCGTCCATTCCCTGTTTTATTTTACTGTTTTATTTTTCTTCTTTCTCCGCTACATACTCTGCTGCCTGACGGTTCATCTCATCCAGAATATCCTGGATTCCGGCGCTGTCCATAGCTGCGTTCATGGCATCGATGGAAGCGTCCACATCGTCAACGAGACCGTTGATCAGCGGGTTATAATAATTGTCGATGGCTGCCTCTACTGCTGCAAACTGTGTACTTACATTGCTGGAATCAAAGTTAAATCCGTCGTAAACATGATCTTCTTTGATGTTGTTGTTGAAGGCATCTTTGATGCTTTCATACTTGTCGTCCAGAGCCGTTCTGTTCTCAAGATATTCCTCTCTCTGGATGGTGCAGTTGTTCCATCCCCAGTTGCAGTTACTTGCTACACCATAGCCGCTCTCATCAATAACTTTGTACTGATCATCACCGACTGCTTCCCAGTGCTTTCCTTCGATACCGAGCATAGCCAGATCGTAAACATCCGGGTTGGTGTAGAATTCATTTAATACCATCATGGCTCTCTCTTTGTTTTTACTGTTTGCGTTGATGGCAACACCGTTGTTGATGTAAGAGTTTACTTTTTTCGACAGGTTTTTGTTCGGGTCTACCATCGTTACATTCCAATCCGGATGTTCCTCATTTGCCTGTTTTCCGTAGGTAAGACAGGTTCCGAGATTCCAGCTCATGCTTGCTGTTCTTCCGGTCAGAAGTCCGGTCTGTCTCTCATCGCTGCTGTTTAATACGTCGCTGGACCATGCTCCGGCGTCTACCAGGTCTTTCATCTCCTGGCAGTACTCACGGAACGCATCCCATTCACCGATGTACTGGAATTCAAGATCTTTCGGATCCTGGGTATGATACAGAATCAGCTCGCCGCCCTTCGGTGCTCCGCCCGTTGTGGAATAGCCCTGGGACTGGAAGAATGGATACCACGGTCCGCCCTGACTTGCATAGATACCGTCTGCTGCACATGCTTTGTAGAACTTCATCAGGTCATCCCAGGATGTAATATCATCCATACCGTATTTTTCCATCAGGTCACCGCGCACTGCCAGAACTTCCTGACCAAACTCGTTGGCATAGCTCGGAACCATGTAGATTTGTCCGTCAATCTTTGCCTGCTCCCATGCCATTTCCGGAACAACCTCCCAGATATCCGGTGCATACGTTTTGATAAAGTCCTCAGAAAGCGGTGCAAATCCGCCGAGGGAAACGGTCTGCTCGTAATGGCACCAGCTCGATGCGGTAAAGATCAGGTCAAAATCTTCCTGTGAGGAGAACAGCAGGGAATATTTCGTGTCATGCTCGCCCCAGGAAAGGAATTCTACGTTCAGAGAGCAGTTCAGCTTCTCTTCCAGAATCTCATTGATTTTGGCGTAAACCTCATCAAAATCCGGGGTACGGTCGCCGATCAGATACATCGTCAGATCGACATGCTCCGAAGTGTCTGCACTCAGGTTGTCTCCCGATGTGCCGGAAGCTGCGGAGCTGCTTTTGCTGTCGCCCGTGCTTCCCTTTCCGTTGCCGGAACCGCATCCTGCCAGCATACCGGCTGCCATTGCGGATGCAAGTAATACAGATACCAGTTTTTTTGTGCTCTTTTTCATAAAGAACCTCCTTCATAAATATAATGTGTAATTCAAGCGGATATTCGCAATCCGCTTTGCTACTTGCTCATAACCGAATAACTGCTCCGCAGTTTATCAGAAGGAGCTTGCACTCCTCCTGATACAAGCAAGTCCCCACCCGCCTGCTTATTGCTTTTCGCAATGGAAACAGGGGACTTACTTGATTCAGTTAAATTAACATGATTTGTATCAGCCTTTGACTGCTCCGATTGTGATACCCTGTACAAAGTATTTCTGTACCAGCGGATATGCCAGAACGATCGGGCCGGTTACTACAATGGTAAGTGCCATTTTCAGGGACTGGGTCGGCAATGAGATTGCGCTGACGGCAGAGCCTGCGGCGTTGTTTGCAAGAAGCTTTTTATATGCCTCAATATCATTAACCTGCTGATACAGGAAATACTGCAGCGGATACTTGTTCGTGTCTTTGATATACAGCATCGCATTGTACCAGTCATTCCAATAAGCCAGTGCAATGAAGAGGCCCACGGTAGCAAGTGCCGGTTTGATCAGCGGCATTACAATCCGGAACAGAATACGGAACTCGCCGCAGCCATCAATCTTGGCCGCTTCAATCAGAGAATCCGGAAGTCCCACGATGTAACTCTTCATGATCAGAAGGTTGTATACGCTGAACAGCAGCGGAAGGAGCAGTGCAAGGTAGCTGTCCCGCAGATTCAGGGTCTGTGTCATCAGTACGTAGTACGGAACAAGACCGCCGGAAAACAAAGTGGTAAAGTAGAAGAAAAACGAAAACTGATTTCTCCACTCAAACTCCTTACGTGACAGTACATAAGCTGTCATAGTCTGCAGCAGCAGACCAAGTACCGTTCCGACGATGGTCAGACCGATGGTCGTGCCGTATGCGCGGAAGACAACCATAGGATCTTTAAATACGGTTTTGTATGCCTCCAGGCTGAAATCCTGCGGCAGAAGGCTGAAACCGTTCTGGATAATGGCCGATTCCGAAGAAAACGAGCCGGATACGATCATGATGAAAGGAACGAGGCAGACCAGCGCGATGATTCCGCAGAATCCGTACGCGATGATATCAAGTGCAACCGCATCTTTTCCTCTTTTGATTTTACTTGTATGACTGGAAGATCCCACTTTTCATCCCTCCTAGAATAAGGTGTAGTCTTTATCATAAAGACCAACCAGTTTGTTTACGATTACGACAGTGATAAAGCACAGTACCGACTGATACAGACCAACAGCTGCGGACATTCCGAAGTCGTTGCTGCTGATTAAGGCACGGAACGTCAGGGTATCAATTACATCGGTGTAGTTGTACAGAAGACCGTTACTTCCAACCAAGTTGTAGAACATATCAAAGTTTCCTTTGAAGATGCCTCCGACGGATAGCAGAAGCAGGATGATTGTGGTCGGCATGATCATCGGGATTGTTACTTTGAAAATTCGCTGGAACACGTTTGCTCCGTCGATGCGGGCTGCTTCATAAATCGAAGTGTCAATTCCCATAATTGCTGCCAGGTACATAACAGAACCGTATCCGATTCCCTTCCATACATTAAAGAAGACAAGGATAAACGGCCATGCCTTTGGTGTCGTGTAAAACTTGATTGGTGTTCCACCGAAGGTTTCAATCAGTCGGTTCAGAAAACCGTAGTCGGAACTGAAAATATTGAATGCCATAACTCCTACGATAACCCAGGAAATGAAATACGGCAGAAACATCAGCGACTGTGTGATCTTACGGTAATGTTTGTTGCGGATCTCGGTCAGAAGCACGGCAACGGCAATCTGCATCGTCGTGTTGATCACAATAAATGCCAGATTATACAGCACGGTATTTCTGGTAACGAGTCCGGCCTGTCCTGATTTAAAGAAGAACTTGAAGTTATCAAATCCGTTCCACGGGCTTCCCCAGATACCTCCTGCGTAGGAGTATTTTTTGAATGCCATTACAATTCCTGTCATCGGGTAGTAGGAAAAAATCAGGGTATAAATTACTGCCGGTGCAAGCATCAGAAGAAATACCCGGTACTTGTAGAGCTTTTTGCAAAACCCTTTCCAACCATTCTTTTTCATCTTCTCATTCCCTTTCTTGTTTGCGCAACTTTTTGTTGCTCAACTCTTTATTTTTCTTTGTGCCATTATCATATCATTTCGGCATATTGTTTACAATTCGCAGTTTTTATAAGATATTTCTTGTCGAAATATACTGTTTTACTATTTTTTGTGCAAAACGCGCAACTTTAGCGTTTTACCTTGTTGCGCATTGATTTTTCCATTACCGTTTGCGATTTTCACGTTCTCTTTTGATATTCCGTATTTTTTCTTGTGTATTCTGCCAAATATTCTGCAAAATAACTTCCTCAATTCCGAAAATCCCGTTGTAAGAAAAGAAAAAGTGCGCAACGTTTCGCATTTTCGTTGCGCACTTTCTGGTTTCTATTCACTTTTTCCCTGTTTCTGCCTTATTTCGCAGCAATGACATCCTGCATGTCATACATGCCAGCCGGTTTTCCAGCCAGGAATTTTGCAGCCTCTACAGCTCCTTTTCCGAAAACTCCTTTGGAATATGCTCTGTGGGACAGGGTAACAACCTCGTCCGGGCCTGCGAAGATGACGTCGTGGTCGCCGACGATGGTGCCGCCGCGTACAGCAGAGATTCCGATTTCTTTCGGGTCACGCTGCTCGTGGCGCTGGCTTCTGTCGTATACGTAGTGGTACTGGTTGTCCATTGCCGCGTTCAGGCTGTCTGCCAGGGCGATGGCGGTTCCGCTTGGAGCGTCGCATTTCAGTTTGTGGTGTTTCTCCACGATCTCCATATCAAAGCCTGCTTCGGCAAGCACTTTTGCAGCTGCCTGTACCAGTTTCATCAGCGTATTCACACCAAGGGACATATTTGCAGAGCGGAGAACCGGGATTTCTTTGCTGGTCTCCTGCACTTTTTTGAGCTGATCCTCGGTGAGGCCTGTGGTGCAGAGGACGAGTGGAAGTTTTTTCTCCTTGCAGGCATCGAGCAGTGCGTCGGCTGCCTTGTAGGAAGAAAAGTCAACGACTACGTCTGCCGGAACATCGCATTCTGCCAGGCTTTTGAATACCGGATAATCGTTCTGGCCGTTGTCGTTCATATCGATTCCGGCTATGATTTCTGCATTTGCATCTTCTTTTACCAGGCCGGTGATGACCTGTCCCATATGGCCGTTGCAGCCATGCATAATAATTTTAACCATTGTCTTTTTCCTTCTTTACTTCGTGTATTCTTAACTTAAGCCAGTTTGATTCCAAAATCTTTCATAGCCTTTGCCAGGCGCTCCTGGTTCTGCGGCTCCATCTCGGTCAGCGGCAGACGAAGCGGGCCAACCTCTTTGCCCATCAGGTTCAGCGCTGCTTTTACCGGAATCGGGTTTACTTCGCAGAACAGCGCATCGATGAGCGGCAGTGCTCTCAGCTGGATTTCTCTGGATCCGGCCACATCGCCGTCGAGGAATTTCTGTACCATGTCGTGGGTCTCACGCGGTGCTACGTTGGAAAGAACGGAGATTACACCGCTTCCGCCAAGGGAAAGGATCGGCACAACCTGATCGTCGTTTCCGGAGTACAGATCGATCTTTCCATCGGTCAGCTGCATAATTTTTGCGACCTGGGAAATGTTTCCGGAAGCCTCTTTGACTGCAACGATATTCTCAACGTTGTTGAACAGATAGACGATCGTTTCCGGTGCAATGTTTACGCCGGTTCTGCCCTGAATGTTGTAAAGGATGACCGGCACTTTGACGCTGTCTGCGATTGCGGTAAAGTGTGCAATCAGGCCCTTCTGTGTTGCTTTATTGTAATACGGAGAAACGAGAAGAAGTCCGTCCACGCCGTATTTTTCTGCTTCCTGAGACAGATAAATTGCTGTCTCCGTGCTGTTGGAGCCGGTTCCTGCAATTACCGGGATTCTGTGATTTACTTTTTCCACGGTATATTTGATGGCATCCAGATGCTCCTCATGGGACAGGGTCGAAGCCTCACCGGTGGTTCCGCAGATAACGATGGCGTCGGTTCCGCCGGCGATCTGCTCCTCAATCAGTTCTCCGAGTTTTTCGTAATTCACTTCCTGTGTTTCGGTCATCGGTGTGATAATTGCAACAGCTGCACCTTTAAAAATAGACATTCTCTTTTCCTCCTGTATGTTGTGTCAGATAAAACCATAAGAAATCAGTCGCCGGAGCTTATCTCCCACGGAAAATTTCACTTTCCGTTTAAAAAAGAGGCGCCTCATCCCAGATAAGATCGCCTCCAAATTCACACATACGCAGTATCTATGATCAGATAGCTCTCCATCTCTCGATGACAGTCGCAGATTTTTTCAACCTGCGCCCAGGAGCATACCGGTTCAGCGCCGGATGTCCTTCGGCATTCTTCCCTTTTCCTCTTCTTCTTTTGCTGCTGAGGCATCCGAAAAGGTACTCTTGAAGTAATGCGACCTCTATCCACTTCAGTTCTGCTTTTACTATAGCATCATTAAATTTTCTTGTCAACAGCGGATCGCGCTTTAACTCTCACTATATTCCAGCTTGCTCACCGAAACCTCATATGCAGTCCGCTTTTCCATTTCCGTCTCGCTCAGCCGCTTCATATATTCCCGGCTCTGGATCCGTCCCCAGATGAGAACGTGGCCGCCCACGGCAAACGCAGAGGCATACCGCGCATTCCGTCCCCAGCAGATGCACGGGATATAATCTGATTTTCCATACGGACGGTTGACCGCGATCAGAAGGTCGGCGATCTCTCTTCCCAGAGGTGTTTTCCGGTAGACCGGCGGTTTACATATGTATCCATCGAGGTAAATCTGGTTGGATTTGACGGAATCGTCCTCTTCCTCCACGAAGCTTAATTCCCGCGCAAATACGGAGAGTACCAGACGGTTCTTCTTCTCCTCGTGGCGGTTGTAGGACCGGAACTGACCGCTGATGCAGATCCACTCACCCTGGTAATCCTGTGATACGTCCACCAGCCGCTCGGAGACCATCACCGGAATGATGTCCTGCGATTCACTCAACCGCTTGACCATCACATCGACGAGGTAAAAGCCCTCTCCGAATACCTGATGGCTGAATGTAAACGGGGAGACAATCTCTCCCATGATAACCACCTGATTGTTTTCAATCATCTTGTCTGCCATAATGAAAATCCCCTTCCTTTGTCTTTTCTTTCTGAATATTGATTTCTGATCGGTACTTTGCTGATCTATAATCCTAATGTATGAACCACATTTCTTTTTCAGAACCACTTTTTTCCAGATTTTTTTATTTCTATTCAAATCAGCATTCTGCCCAATTTTTTGTATATGTTTCTGTAAAAACCGCACCACATGCTTCGTATTTTCTACCATTGCAATACAAAAAATGTCACATCTTCCCTGTTTTTTTTCTCTGTTCTGTGCTATAATAGTTCAGATAGGCAGGCATCCAGCAGAGACAAAACGGCAAGGCACCTGCCTTTGTGCTGTGATAAACATTCCCGGCCGGCTTGAAATTTTGAAAAATTGAACCCGGCAGGGTCAACCCATAGGAAGAGGAATGAAGAAATGAAAACAACGAGAGAAGATGTAAGAAACGTTGCCATCATCGCCCATGTCGATCATGGTAAAACTACACTGGTAGACGAGCTTCTGAAACAGAGTGGCGTTTTCCGTGCCAATCAGGAGGTTCAGGAACGTGTCATGGACTCGAACGATATCGAGCGTGAGCGTGGAATCACCATTCTTTCCAAAAATACAGCAGTTTACTACAAAGGAACGAAAATCAACATCATCGACACCCCAGGCCATGCGGACTTCGGCGGCGAGGTTGAGCGAGTTCTGAAAATGGTAGACGGCGTTATTCTGGTTGTAGACGCATTCGAGGGCGCTATGCCGCAGACCAAATTCGTGCTGAAAAAAGCACTTGAGCTGAATCTTTCCGTTATCGTCTGCATCAACAAAATCGACCGCCCGGAGGCACGCCCGGACGAAGTCATCGACGAAGTGCTTGAGCTTCTGATGGATCTCGACGCATCCGACGAGCAGCTTGACTGTCCGTTCCTGTACGCATCCGCAAAGCTGGGTCATGCCGTACTCGATCTGAACGACACCCCGAAGGATATGACACCTCTGTTCGAGACCATTCTGAAATACATCCCGGCTCCGACCGGCGATCCGGAAGCTGGCACACAGCTTCTGATCAGTACCATCGACTACAACGAATACGTTGGACGTATCGGTGTCGGCAAAGTTGAAAACGGAACGATCCGCGTGAACCAGGACGTTATGCTGGTCAACCACCACGATCTGACCAAGAAGAAAAAAGTAAAGGTCAGCAAACTGTATGAATTTGACGGACTGAAAAAAGTAGAGGTTACTGAGGCAGGCATCGGTTCTATCGTTGCTGTTTCCGGTATCCCGGATATCCACATCGGAGATACTCTCTGCGGCGATCTGGACAACCCGGTTTCCATCCCGTTCCAGAAAATCTCCGAGCCGACTATTTCCATGAACTTCATCGTAAACGACAGCCCGCTGGCCGGTAAAGAAGGTAAATACGTAACTTCCCGCCACCTGCGTGACCGTCTGATGCGTGAGCTGAACACTGACGTTTCTCTCCGCGTCGAGGAGACTGATTCCGCAGACTGCTTCAAGGTTTCCGGCCGTGGTGAGCTGCATCTGTCCGTCCTGATCGAAAACATGCGCCGTGAGGGATATGAGTTCGCAGTAAGTAAGGCAGAGGTTATCTACAAAGAGGACGAGCGCGGACGCAAACTCGAGCCAATGGAAATCGCATACGTTGACGTTCCGGACGAGTTCTCCGGTACTGTCATCCAGCTCCTCAGCGAGCGTAAAGGCGAGCTTCACGGCATGAGCCGCGCAAGCGATGGTTCCACCCGTCTGGAGTTCGAAATCCCGGCACGAGGCCTGATTGGTTTCCGTGGAATCTTCATGACCTCCACCAAAGGAACTGGTATCCTGAACACCGAGTTTGAAGATTACGCACCGTACAAGGGCGACATTGAATACCGCAAACAGGGTTCCCTGATTGCTTTCGAGGCAGGCGAGTCCGTTACCTACGGTCTGTACTCCGCACAGGAGCGCGGTACTCTGTTCATCGGACCTGGCGAGAAGGTTTACGCCGGTATGGTTATCGGACAGAACGGTAAGGCCGAGGATATCGAGCTGAACGTCTGCAAGACGAAGCACCTGACCAACACCCGTACTTCTTCTTCCGACGAGGCACTGCGTCTGACTCCGCCGAGAATCCTTTCCCTGGAGCAGGCTCTGGACTTCATCGACAAGGACGAGCTTCTTGAGGTTACTCCGGTTTCCTTACGTATCCGTAAGAAAGAGCTGGATTCCAGACTTCGTAAGAGAGCGGCAATGAAATAAATTTTCATAAAATGACATAAGAACCGCCGGTTCACTCTTGATTTGAGAGTAAACCGGCGGTTCTTTGTCGTTTTTCTATTCTGTTTTCTATTCGTTTGTCGTTCCGCCATGGAAGCCGTAATACGTCTCTCCCGCTGCAAGATCCACGCCGTTTGCCGCTGCAAGAGTATGAATCGTGACAAGCTCATACCCGCGGTTGATCAGCTCCGGCACGATCGTTGCACACGATTCTACGGTCGTCTCGTGGATATCATGCATCAGGATAATGTCTCCCGGGCTTACACTGTCGAGAACGGCGCTGATGTTTGCCTGTACATTTTTTGTCTGCCAGTCCAGGGTATCGACATCCCACATGATGCTCGGGCGGCCGATAGATGCGAGCAGTTCATCGGTGCTGTTTCCATACGGGAAACGGATGACAGTTGCACCCTGTCCGTTGTTGTACTGGGCGATCAGATCATCCGTCATCTGGAACTGGGCAAGGCCGTCGTCGGTGCTCAGTTCTTTCATATTCGGATGCGCATAGGAGTGGTTTCCAAGCTCACAGCCGATCGCCGCCATGCGCGGGATCACATCTGCACCGTATTTTTCCACATTGCTGCCGAGCATAAAGAACGTCGCCTGTGCCCCGTACTGCTCCAGCGTATCGAGAAGCGTGCTGGTATAGACGCCTGGGCCGTCATCAAAGGTCAGGGCTACCATCATCGAGCCGTTGCGGTCTGGCTGGTAAACACCCTGGTCATCAAAGTAACAGCCTTTTCCGCCGATCGCTTTCCAGCCGGTCGCCATGTAACCATTGGAATCAAAATGGTACTGGTTTCCGTCGATATCTGCCCAGCCGTTGACGTAGTACGTTGTGGCATCCGTTGCGTACCACCAGCCCGACGAGCTGTACTGCCATCCCGGCGTCTCATTCGGCGGCGTGGTCTCCGCAAGCTTCTTAATTCCCGCATTTCCCGATCCGTCCTCCGCCTCCGGCGCCGTCTCGCTCACCGTCTTTGCGGCTGTGTCATTACTCAGTACAATTCCTTTTTTCGCAAGCTGCGCTCCCGCAAATTTCCAGATAAGCGCAAGAAAAAGAAGGCCGATTACCACACACAGGGAAATCCGTGATACTTTCTGCATCATCTGTCTGCGGCGCATCTGCTTTCTTCTCTGTTTCAATGATTTTCTTTCCATATGATCTGTTTATACTCCATCGTCCCGCCCCTTTGCGGAACTTTCTTCCATCGTAACACAAACGTTTTTCGACATTTTTCTACTTACTATCATAACGTGATCTGACCTAAGATGCAAGGCACAAATTCTTACATTTTTCCACTTCTGGTAAATTAATGTTTATCGTTTCTTAACATCTTGTCACAAAAAAAGAGTGACTCTGCACCCATGGTAAAAGCGGATACAAAATCACTCTTTGTCACTCTCTTTTAAAAAACCTGGTTTCTTTCTGGTGCTTTGCCACCAAATCACAGGTCTTTCACCTGTCCAGCCTGATTATCCTCTCTGCTTAAGAGTAACTGCAAAGTTTTAACGTTGCCAGAACAACGGAAGCAAACACCTTATGCCTCATGTCCTATTTTAGTCAGGAAATCGCTGCCCATCACCCATTTTTCGTTTTCCAGCGTCACAACGGACTCGAGTTTCCAGGTGACGGTCTCTATTTTGGTTTTGCGGAAGAAATGGAGGAAACGGGTTCGTCGCTCGATCGCAGCGGTCACGTTGGTTTCGATCTTCATCTGGTTGGATTCGTTGGTTACGGTTGTGGAGACGCTGCTCACGGTGATGCTGGTGATTCCGGTGTTGGTGTCGCTGTTCAGGTAGGCATCGCAGAGCTGCTGGTACTGTTCTTTGGCGGTTTTCTGTACGGCGGTGTCGGCGGAAAATTCATTTTTGATGGTGCTGAAGGATTTTCCGGCGGCTGCGGCTGTGAATACCTTGTCCAGGGACTCTTCTGCGCGGTCGGCGATGGTTTTGCCGGTGGAATCGTTGAGTTTTAAATCCGGCAGGAATTCCATGCTGCTGTTGTCCTGCACGAGGACGATCTCGCGGTATGGGTCTTTCTGTTTTTCGGTCAGTTCAATGGTGTGGCCGCCGAGGAAGAGATACGGGATTTTGTAGATGCTGACGTTATCTGCTGTCTCTTTTAAATACTTTTTCCCGACCTGCACGCCGTCCAGATAGAACGAGGCATCCGCCGGGACGGTGATTTCGACATCCGTCACGCAGCTGTCTTTCGGCACAACGTACCACTCTTTGAAGTTCCATTTTACGGTATCCCCGGCGGCGATCTCCAATGTTTCTTCCTGCGAGTCGCTCATGCCTTTTAACGTGTACCGCACAGTATAAATCCTGTTTTCCCCGGTCTCAAGATTCTGTTTTCTGCGCATGAAAAAGCTCTTGATCTCCGGTGTTTCCTGCCCGTCAGTGCCGTCCTGTTTTGCTTTCCAGGTCATTGCATTGACGTAGTTCTTCCGCGACAGAAACGTGCTGTCCGGGAACTGGCATACATCGTATGCACTGTTCCAGTCTCCTGCCAGGCATGCTTCCACGTAATTCCGTCCTGCCGCCTGCGGCGCATACAGATACGCGCCTGCCATAAAAAATACGGCGCACAGAATCAGAAACAGACTGAGATTCACGATCAGAATCCGCAGACTCATCGGCAGATCACGAAATTTTGCCGCCTGTATTTTCACAGAAAGCTCCGTCGTCTCTTCTCCGTCTTTTTCCACATGGCGGAATCTTTTTCCTTTTCTTTTCCACTTCTGGAGCATAGTTTACCTCATCTTTTCCTCTTATTTAGACTGTTCTTTCACCGCATACGTATGCACCCGGTCGCTCTTCTGGCTGTATGCCTCTCCCTCGGAATAATACTCCTCCGATGTCGTGGAAAAACGCGTAATCGTCTCTTTCACACGCTCTCCCGCCGTTTGCTGGTGGAGAAACAGCGCTGCAATCATCAGAATCACAAATATATCCAGAATCAGTACCGCCGCATTTGCCACGATGCCAGGTAATTTTTTTATCCACATAGGCTTCCCTCTTTTCTGTCTCCATTGTAACAAAATGCTCCCGAAAACACAAGGAAAGCAGAGACCCCGGCGAACCGAAAATTCTCTGCTTTTCACAAATGACATATTTATTTTTTAACCTTGTTTCAATCCACAGTCGGTAATTTCACAGAGTCTGACATGTCAGCAGAATGCTGACTGTGGTTTGCCTCATGTCAGTGGGGGATACCGATTTCTCTCCGCCCGCCACTGCCGTTAACTTTCTTATTTGCAATTCATCTCACCACCTATAGAGGTGGGAGAATCCTTGCTATTATTTGTTGAAGGGTTTACTCCTCGGTATCATCCTTTGACGGAATCATTTCCTCAAAGTCGAAGTCGAGCATCGGCTCTTCCTCTTCAGCTGACGGCTCTTCAACCGGAGCTTCTGCCATCGGAGCTGCCGGAGCATCGTCCTCAAGATCTTCGGTCAGAATCAGATCCTCGTCCTCTTCTTCCTCGATCATGCTGTCGGTATTCAGATGAATGTTGCTGTAGCACTTCATACCGGTACCGGCCGGGATCGGTTTACCGATGATAACGTTCTCTTTCAGGCCTACCAGATGGTCAACCTTACCCTTGATAGCAGCGTCGGTCAGAACCTTGGTGGTCTCCTGGAAGGATGCTGCGGACAGGAAGGAATCGGATGCCAGGGATGCTTTGGTGATACCAAGCAGTACCTGTTTTCCTTCTGCCGGCTCTTTGCCTTCTGCGATCAGAGCTTTGTTGGTCTCGTCGTAATCCAGGAAGTCTACCATGTCGCCCGGAAGGAATTCGGTATCTCCGTTTTCCTCGATGCGGATCTTCTTCAGCATCTGGCGAACGATAACCTCGATATGCTTATCGTTGATTTCTACACCCTGCAGACGGTAAACTCGCTGTACCTCGCGGATCATGTAATCCTGAACGGCACGTACACCTTTGATCTTCAGGATATCATGCGGGTTGACAGAACCCTCGGTCAGCTCGTCTCCGGCTTCCAGAACTGTTCCGTCTGCGATCTTAATACGGGATCCGTAAGGGATCAGGTATGTCTTGGATACGCCGTCTTCCGGATTGGTAACAACGATTTCGCGTTTCTTCTTGGTGTCTTTGATCTGTGCAACACCGGCGATTTCGGTGATGATGGCAAGTCCTTTCGGCTTTCTTGCCTCGAAAAGCTCCTCGACACGAGGAAGACCCTGTGTGATATCTCCACCGGCAACACCACCGGTATGGAAGGTACGCATGGTCAGCTGTGTACCAGGCTCACCGATCGACTGTGCTGCGATAATTCCGACAGACTCACCAACCTGTACTGCCTCGCCGGTTGCCATGTTGGCACCATAGCATTTTGCGCAGATTCCGTTACCGGAACGGCAGGTAAGAATGGTACGGATTTTTACTTTTGTATAATGCTCACCGTTCTCGTTGATGCCGTCTTTGATGACACGGGCAGCACGTTTCGGGGTGATCATATGGTTTGCTTTTACAATGACGTTGCCGTCCTTGTCTTTGATCGTCTCGCAGGAGAAACGGCCTGTGATACGATCCTGCAGACTCTCGATCTGCTCTTTTCCGTCTGTGAACTCGCTGACCCACATACCCGGAATTTCGTCCTTGCCCTCGGCACAGTCGATTTCACGGATGATCAGGTCCTGAGAAACGTCTACCAGACGACGGGTCAGGTAACCAGAGTCGGCGGTACGAAGCGCGGTATCGGACATACCTTTTCGTGCTCCATGTGCGGACATGAAGTATTCCAGTACCTGAAGACCTTCACGGAAGTTTGACTTGATCGGCAGCTCGATGGTGTGTCCGGTTGTATCGGCCATCAGTCCTCGCATACCAGCCAGCTGTTTGATCTGCTTATCGGAACCACGGGCTCCGGAGTCAGCCATCATGAAGATGTTATTGTATTTATCCAGTCCGTCGAGCAATGCTTTTGTCAGCGCATCGTCGGTCTTCTTCCAGGTATCTACAACCTCTTTGTAACGCTCTTCGTCTGTAATCAGACCACGTTTGAAGTTTCTTGTAATCTTGTCTACCGTTGCCTGTGCTTCGGCGAGCATCTCCGGCTTCTGCGGCGGCACGGTCATATCGGAAATGGATACGGTCATGGCTGCACGGGTGGAGTATTTATATCCGGTTGCCTTGATATAGTCCAGAACCTCTGCGGTTTTGGTAGCTCCGTGTGTATTGATGACTTTTTCCAGAATCTGTTTCAGCTGTTTCTTTGCAACGAGGAAATCAACCTCAAGCGCAAGCTCGTTACCCGGAACCGTACGGTCTACGTATCCCAGATCCTGCGGCAGAATCTCATTGAAGAGGAATCTTCCGAGTGTGGAGCTTACGTTCTGCTGCATTACAGTACCATCTTCCATCTCTTTTTCGCAGCGGATGGTAATCTTGGTCTGCAGGGTAATATATCCGTTCTCGTATGCCAGGATGGCTTCGTTCATATCGCGGAAGAAGCTTCCTTCGCCCTTCTCGCCCGGACGCTCCTGTGTCAGATAGTAGATACCAAGAACCATATCCTGGGAAGGAACGGCTACCGGACCACCATCGGACGGTTTCAGCAGGTTGTTCGGAGAAAGAAGCATGAAACGGCACTCTGCCTGCGCTTCTACAGACAGCGGCAGATGGACAGCCATCTGGTCACCGTCGAAGTCGGCGTTGAATGCGGTACAAACCAGCGGGTGCAGCTTAATCGCTTTACCTTCTACCAGAATCGGCTCGAACGCCTGGATACCCAGACGATGCAGCGTAGGGGCACGGTTCAGCATAACCGGATGCTCTTTGATGACGTCCTCGAGAACGTCCCATACCTGCGGCTCGAGTTTCTCGACCATTTTCTTTGCATTTTTGATGTTATGTGCAGTGCCGTTGGAAACCAGCTCTTTCATAACGAACGGTTTAAACAGCTCGATTGCCATTTCTTTCGGCAGACCGCACTGGTAAATCTTCAGTTCCGGTCCTACGACGATAACAGAACGGCCGGAGTAGTCAACACGTTTACCAAGAAGGTTCTGACGGAAACGGCCGGATTTACCTTTCAGCATGTCGGACAGAGATTTCAGAGGACGGTTTCCAGGACCGGTTACCGGACGGCCGCGGCGGCCGTTGTCGATCAGGGCATCAACTGCCTCCTGGAGCATACGTTTCTCGTTGCGCACGATGATATCCGGCGCACCGAGCTCCAGCAGTCTCTTCAGACGGTTGTTACGGTTGATGATACGGCGGTACAGGTCATTCAGGTCGGATGTTGCAAAACGTCCTCCGTCAAGCTGTACCATAGGACGCAGATCCGGCGGAATAACCGGAACCGCATCAAGAATCATCCACTCCGGACGGTTTCCGGACTCACGGAATGCCTCAACAACCTCAAGTCTCTTGATGATGCGGGCTCTCTTCTGTCCGGTAGAATCTTTAAGACCTGCCTTTAATTCAGCAGACTCTTTTTCCAGATCGATTGCCATCAGAAGCTCTTTGATGGATTCCGCACCCATACCTGCACGGAAGCTGTTTCCGAACTCCTCTCTGGCATCCTGGTATTCTTTCTCGGTCAGAACCTGTTTGTACTGTAATTTGGTATCGCCTGCATCAAGAACGATGTAGTTTGCGAAATACAGAACCTTTTCCAGAGTTCTCGGAGACAGATCCAGGATCAGTCCCATACGGGACGGAATTCCTTTGAAATACCAGATGTGGGATACCGGAGCTGCCAGCTCAATGTGTCCCATACGCTCACGGCGCACACTGGATTTTGTTACTTCTACGCCGCATCGGTCGCAGATTACGCCTTTGTAGCGAATTTTCTTATATTTACCGCAATGGCACTCCCAGTCTTTGCTTGGTCCGAAGATTCTTTCACAGAACAGACCGTCTTTTTCCGGTTTCAGCGTTCTGTAGTTGATGGTCTCCGGTTTTTTTACCTCGCCATGGGACCACTCCCGGATTTTCTCCGGGGAGGCAAGTCCTATTTTGATGGCATCAAAGCTCATCTGGTAATTTTCTTTTTTTGCTGTTTCTGGCATTTGATTACCCCTTTCCTCGCAAAGCGAAGATCTACAAGTTACATGTCATCATCTGAACTTTCATCCAGATCAAGATAAGAGTCTTCTTCTTCATCCTCTTCCACATCTACCATTTCTTCTCCGTCAAACTCTTTCTTGGAGAATCCATAGTCACCAAATCTCTCGTCCTCTCTGTCAGAGTAACGGTCTCCCTCGATGATGTGGTTCAGATTGGTATCACCGTAATCAACTGATTCCATAATTTTAACTTCGGTATTGTCATCACGCAGTACGCGGACATCAAGTGCCAGGGACTGCAGCTCTTTCAACAATACTTTGAAGGATTCCGGAATACCAGGCTCCGGAATATTGTCGCCCTTGATGATGGCTTCGTATGTCTTCACACGGCCAACCACATCGTCAGACTTCACAGTCAGGATCTCCTGCAGCGTGTAGGATGCACCGTACGCCTCAAGAGCCCAAACCTCCATCTCTCCGAAACGCTGTCCACCGAACTGAGCTTTACCACCCAGCGGCTGCTGTGTAACGAGGGAGTATGGGCCGGTAGAACGTGCATGGATCTTATCGTCTACCAGGTGATGCAGTTTCAGGTAATGCATGTGTCCGATGGTGGTTCTTCCATCAAACGGCTCACCGGTACGTCCGTCGCGGAGCTGTACCTTACCGTCTCTTGCGATGTCAACGCCCTTCCACAGTTCTCTGTGATCCAGGTGCTCTTCCAAGTACTGATATACTTCCGGAAGCAGAACATCTTTGTATTTCTCAGAGAATGCATCCCATTCCATGTTTACATAATCGTTTGCCAGTTCCAGGGTATCCTGAATATCTTTCTCGTTTGCGCCGTCGAAGATCGGAGTGGAAACGTTGAATCCAAGAGCTGCTGCTGCAAGGCTTAAGTGGATCTCCAGCACCTGTCCGATGTTCATACGGGACGGCACACCCAGAGGGTTCAGCACGATGTCCAGCGGACGTCCGTTCGGCAGGAACGGCATATCCTCTACAGGAAGTACACGGGAAACGACACCCTTGTTTCCGTGACGACCAGCCATCTTATCGCCGACAGAGATTTTTCTCTTCTGTGCGATGTAGATGCGGACTGCCTGGTTTACTCCAGGAGAAAGTTCGTCGCCGTTTTCACGGGTAAATACTTTGGCGTCCACGATGATACCATACTCACCGTGCGGTACTTTCAGGGAAGTATCACGTACTTCTCTTGCTTTCTCGCCAAAGATGGCACGGAGCAGACGCTCCTCTGCGGTCAGCTCGGTTTCTCCCTTCGGAGTTACTTTTCCGACCAGAATATCACCGGCACGTACCTCTGCACCGATGCGGATGATTCCACGCTCATCCAGGTCTTTTAAGGCTTCATCGCCGACGCCCGGAACGTCTTTTGTGATCTCTTCCGGTCCAAGCTTGGTGTCACGGGCCTCTGCCTCGTACTCCTCGATGTGGATGGAAGTGTAAACATCATCCTGTACCAGACGCTCGCTAAGAAGAACGGCGTCCTCGTAGTTATATCCTTCCCAGGTCATAAATCCGATCAGCGGGTTCTTACCAAGTGCAAGCTCGCCCTGGTAAGTAGACGGACCGTCTGCAATTACTTCGCCGGCCTCTACATGGTCACCTTTAAATACGATCGGTTTCTGGTTGTAGCAGTTGCTCTGGTTGCTTCGCATGAATTTGGTCAGATGGTAAACATCTTTTGTTCCGTCATCGTTGTTCATGCGGATCTCGTTGGAACAGGAGTAGGAAATGGTTCCTGCTTTCTTTGCAACGACGCAGACACCGGAGTCTACGGCTGCTTTTGCTTCGATACCGGTTCCTACTACAGGAGCATCGGTGATCATCAGCGGTACGGCCTGACGCTGCATGTTGGATCCCATCAGCGCACGGTTCGCATCGTCGTTCTGAAGGAACGGGATCAGCGCCGTAGCAACGGAGAATACCATCTTCGGAGACACGTCCATGTAATCAAACATGTGCGGCTCGTAGGACTGGGTCTCATCCAGATAACGTCCGGAAACGTTCTTGTTGAGGAAGTGTCCTTCTGCATCCAGCGGCTCATTTGCCTGTGCTACATGGTAATTATCCTCTTCATCTGCGGTCATGTAGACTACTTCGTCGGTAACACGCGGATTTTTCGGATCTGATTTGTCAATTCTTCTGTATGGAGCCTCAACGAAGCCATACTCGTTGATGCGCGCATACGATGCCAGAGAGTTGATAAGACCGATGTTCGGTCCCTCAGGAGTCTCGATCGGGCACATTCTTCCGTAATGGGAGTAGTGAACGTCTCGAACCTCGAATCCGGCACGGTCACGGGACAGACCGCCAGGTCCAAGGGCGGAAAGACGTCTCTTGTGCGTCAGCTCTCCAAGCGGGTTGTTCTGATCCATAAACTGGGACAGCTGGGAAGATCCAAAGAACTCTTTGATTGCAGCTGTAACCGGTTTGATATTGATCAGGGACTGCGGAGAAATCCCGTCGATGTCCTGTGTTGTCATACGCTCACGTACCACACGCTCCATACGGGACAGACCGATGCGGTACTGGTTCTGAAGCAGCTCACCTACGGCACGGATTCTACGGTTGCCCAGGTGGTCGATATCATCGGCATTTCCTGCGCCGTATTCCAGATGCATGTTGTAGTTGATGGAAGCGAAAATATCTTCCTTTGTGATATGTTTCGGAATCAGGTCGTGGATGTCACGTTTGATCGCCTGTTTGATCTCTTCGATATCGGTATTCTCCTCCAGGATCTTTTCCAGAACCGGATAGTATACTTTCTCGTTGATGCCAAGCTCTTCCTCGTCAACATCTACCCATGCTTTCAGATCTACCATCAGGTTGGAAAGAACTTTTACGTTTCTCTCCTCTGTCTGAATCCATACATACGGTACTGCTGCGTTCTGAATCTTGTCTGCGAGTTCCAGAGTAACGGTGGTGCCTTTTTCTGCAAGGATTTCACCGGTGGACGGATCTACAACATCCTCAGCGAGGATCTGGTTGCGGATACGGCTGCGCAGCGCAAGTTTCTTGTTGAATTTATAACGGCCTACCTTTGCCAGGTCATAGCGACGCGGGTCAAAGAACATGCTCATGATGAGGCTCTCTGCATTTTCTACTGCGAGAGGCTCGCCCGGACGAATTTTCTTGTACAGCTCGAGAAGACCTTCCTGATAGTTGGTGGAAGTATCTTTGGTGAAGCTTGCAAGAATCTTCGGCTCTTCACCGAACAGCTCTACGATCTCTGCATTGGAGCTTACTCCAAGTGCACGGATGAGGACTGTGATCGGAACTTTTCTGGTACGGTCTACGCGGACATAGAAGACGTCGTTGGAATCGGTCTCGTACTCCAGCCATGCTCCACGGTTCGGGATTACGGTACAGGAGAACAGTCTCTTTCCGAGCTTATCATGTGCGATGCCGTAATAAATACCAGGGGAACGTACCAGCTGGCTGACGATTACTCGCTCTGCACCATTGATAACGAATGTTCCTGTTGCTGTCATCAACGGCAGATCACCCATGAAAATTTCGTGCTCTGTGATCTCGTCTTTTTCCTTATTATATAATCTTACTTTTACCTTTAACGGTGCCGCATAAGTAGCGTCACGCTGTTTACACTCTTCGATTGAGTATTTTACGTCATCTTCACACAGTGTAAAGTCTACGAATTCAAGGCTCAGCCGTCCGCCGTAGTCGGAGATTGGTGAAATGTCATCAAAGACTTCCTTGAGTCCGCTTCTCAGGAACCAGTCATAGGAATCCTTCTGGACTTCAATCAAGTTGGGCATTTCCAATACTTCTTTTTGTCTCTGGTAACTCATTCGCATACTTTTTCCGGTAGGTATCGGACGTATTCTGTTTTTCTCCATTGACGTTGTCACCCCTTGTGTTATAATATATTTATTACCGCTCATGCCTGAACAAAAGGTTTTAGGCATATCTTGCCATAATAGTGCATTTTCTAGATTATCATGTTTTTTCAAGTGTGTCAACAAAACAGATTGTATTTTTTTCAGTACAATCTGTTTTTTACTGGTTTTTCTTCCGTGACCCTGTTAGAATAATACTTTAGATGTGATTGAAAGCACCGAATTTTCAGAAAAAACCGCCTGTTTGATTTTTTTATTTTTCAAATCAAACAGGCGGTTTTTTTATTCTAATTTTTTAATATTTCAGAGCTCCATCCCGATTTCGCTTATGCCGCGTCGAATCGTTCTTTTTAATGCTGAATATTGTCAGCCATCATGTCCATAAAGCTCCATGGTTTCAGAACTTTGTTGATCTCTGCAAACACTTTATCATCGTAGTTGTGTTTTACTTCCGTTTTGCGGTCAAACACCATGGTATCCGCATCCTCTGCTTCTACTTCCGGCCAGTGCGGGAGTCCGGCATGATCCGGGGTGCCGTTCTTTGCGAAGGCAAGAAGTGCTCCGAAGATTTCGCTTTCCAGTTTATCGCTGACATCCGGGATGCCACAAATTTCTACGAGATCTGCGTTTCCGAAGAAATATGGGATATCGGAGCAGTGCCATGCCGGCTTGCCGTGCTGGAACGGGAATTCCAGAGCGAAGTTGTAGAGATATGCTTTGCCGCCGCCTTTTGCGAACAGTTTGGCAAGTTTTACGGTCGGCTCACGCATTGCACGGTCGATGGCAAGAACATCTACGCCGTTCTTCTCCGGATATGCTTCTTTGAAAGCGTCCAGAACCTTTTCGGCATTGTCTCCATAAACCTTTTTGAGGATTTCCAGAATCTCTTCCGCTGTCAGTTTGTTCTTATCATAAGCTGCCGGTGCAAACGTTGCGAACTCGCCGTATACGGTTCCGATCATCATCGGAATCTGATGTGCATGCTCACGGAAGCCTGCGTCGAATGGATTTCCATAGAAGTAATCGCCCTTTTTCGGGCCGCCGCCGATGTAGCCGCCACTCTGTGCAATCGCCGGAGCCACTTTTGCATATGCAGCAGCAAGCTGCGGATACGGTACAGTTTCCAGCTGAGCCACATCGTCAAAGCCGAGCGCTTTCATCATTGCCGTAATAATCTCCGTGCCGTCTTTCTCTCCTGCGCCGAGCGGATCGTCCTCCATAACACCGCTCATGACAAGGCCTTTCTGGAACAGGCCGTCTGCTGATGGAATCTGCATCAGGTCAATCACCTTCATTCCGCCGCCGGACTGGCCGAAAATGGTTACATTCTCCGGATCGCCGCCGAACAGGGCAATATTGTCATGTACCCACTGCAGGGCTGCCACCATATCGGCGTGGCCTGCGTTTGCGGAGTTTTTGTATTTTTCCCCAAACGGAGACAGATCCAGATATCCTAAAATATTCAGTCTGTGGTTGACAGAAACAAGAATCGAATCACCTTTCTTTGCGATGCTGACGCCGTCATACGCAACCTGCTCGATGGAAGATCCCGCTGCGTATCCACCGCCGTGGAACCATACGAGAACCGGTTTTTTGGCTTCCGGATCAAGTTTGTTTGTCCAGATATTTAAGGACTGGCAGTGCTCATCCTGCGGCCAGTAGCGGTGCGGAACCATAAGCTCGCCGTTCGGTGTATCTTGGTTCTGAAGCGGGCATACAAAGCCGTAGTTTGTCGCATCCTTCACGCCATCCCATTTGGACGGAACCGGCATCTGGAAACGGTCTGCGTATGCATACGGAATTCCTTTGTAAATGTAAACACCGTCATAAAAATAACCTTTTAAATCGCCGGATGTGGTATGCAGCACCGGCACGCCATCGTAATCAAATATTTTCCCCATTTTGAAATACCTCTTTTCTGTAGAATTTAGCATTTATGTTGTTTTCAGTATAAACAATATTTTCGTCCTTTTCTACTCGAATTGTCGCAAGATCTTCTTATATTGTTGCTTTTTTTCCACTCTTTCTCTGTATTCTCCCACCGCGAGTGCAATTTTTTGAAGATTTTACAGAATCTGCTCCACCTCAATCAGCGCCGTCTCGTGCGGCTCCAGGCGTTCCTGCACCGTGAGGCTGCCTTCCGGGTCGGTTTCCTGCTCCCAGACACGGTATTCCGGGTCCGCACTGTGGCACAGCATCGCGCGCTCCATCCGGTTCATCCGCTCCGGAGCTCCCATCCGCACCCACGCATCGTAGCTGCTGCCGTGCTCTTTTGTCACTTTATACAGCCGCAGGCAATATTTTCCCGGTTCCAGTCCGGTCAGTTTCACTGAAAAGGTCCGGATTTCCCCCATATTGAATACGCGGTAACGGTCCGTGCGGGAAATATTCACGGCATGGCGGTAGCGGTACAGCATATCGTAGTGAACATAGTTGTACAGGTAAATCTGGCTTTGGTTTTTCTCCGGCTCCGTGCTGATAAAATAGCCGTCCCCACGCTTCACCAGACGAGATCCCATTCTTCCGAGCAGCCGCAGCGCAGTGCAGACCGCCTTTGGAATGCCGTTCATCGTGAACAGCCCAAAACCTCCATGATACGTTTCCCGCGCCGGAAATACTTCATCCAAACGGTCATTGACCGAGAAATACGCAATTCCCTGCAGCGCCTCTTCATTTTCCAGAAGATTTTTAAACAGCCATGCCGCTTTATAACAGGTATCGTTGCACAGATCCCTCTGCCAGATGTTGCTGCTGCACTCATCCACCAGAACCGGCAGTGCACCAAGCCCAGCCTTCTGCAGCAGACCTTTTACCTTCTCCCCGCGGTTCCGCAGAAAATCCGGGTCGCGGCTCACAATCATATTGATGCTCTCGTTGTTCTGGATCAGATTCATTTTCTCCTCTTCCTCTCCATAGATCACCGTGCCAAACGAGCGAAATGCAAAAATTTCCGGCACACATTCCTTTTCCTTCATAGTTTCGATAAAGGCTTTGAGATGTTCCTCCGGTCCAAGACCAAAGGAAAGACATGTTACAAGATCCGGGCTCACACGTTTCATCTCCTCGTACGATGCTTTCCACGTCCCAAAGAACTCATCTCCTCCATCAATCGTGATCACGTCTCCGCTGATCCACGGGTTGAAAATCCAGCGCCGCATCTGGTTGATTCCATACCGTTCCCTTAGATGTTCCATCAGGTTTTTAATCAGCATGCGCCACTCAGCCAGATCCCGCGGAGAGCTGCTTAGCGCCGGACGCATCGTTCTTCCCGGGTCTGTTTTTGCCAGCAGCAACGGCATATGGCCGAATTCCAGCAACGGCTTCGCTCCCGTGGAAAGGATGAAATCGATCACCTCATCAATATAGTTCCAGCAGAACTGAATCTCGCCCCACATATTCCGCCGAAGTACGCACATATCATCATCAAGAATTCCTTTTACGCGGATCAGCTCATAGCCGAGCTCCTGCACCAGCTGTTCCAGCTCATCCTGCACCTCGCGGTTCAGCACACTTGCCGCATAGCCAGCATTGATCACGCGCTTCCAGTGGCCTGCCACTCTTGGTTTCCGTCCGTTTACTGCCGCTGTCACGGAAACGGCACTCTCATTTATCGTCTCAATCTCCTGCTCCGTGACCGCTGCATACTGCAGGAGACTCTGGAAAATATCATGGTCTCCCGCCGCCTCTTCCCGCTCTTTTCCTTTCTTTTCACGCTGTTTTACTGTATATTCCATCTGCTTCCGGTATTCGCTCGGTGTCATACCGCGGTATTTGCGGAATGCGCGGATCATCGCCGTCTCATTGACAAATCCATTGTGATAGGCAATCTCCGTCAGCGTTGCGCCGCTGTGCATTTCCTGTACGGCATGCGCCAGGCGCACCTGCGTCACGTACTCCCGAAATGATACACCGAAATACTACGGAAAGCTCCGTGAAATATAGGCACGGCTCAGATAAAGATGATCCGCCAGATCCTCCAGCGTAATCTCTTCCCGGCAATGCTGCAGAATATAGTCTGATGCCCGCTGAATGCGTTCCCTTCCGCCCCGGCCCTGTTCCACCTTTTCCCCGGATGTAAAGTAAGAAAGCAGATCCTCCAGAAGCGCCGTCACACGGCTTTTCATATAGATCGGTTGTTCCTCATTATTCTTGTACATCTCAAGAAAGATCCGTGCCATATCCCGCCGGATCAAATCAAATTTTTCCTGCTGATCTTCCATATAGAAAAACGACTGACATTTGACTTCACATTTCAGCAGCTTAATGTGAAATGAAGCAATCGTCTCCGCTGAAACGCAGAGCGACAGGGCAAGTCCGTCTTCGTCCAGATCCAGATCACAGATCTGAAACCGGTTGATCGCAAAGATAGATCCCATCGGGAGATTGTGAACTTCCCCGTCCTCGTAGCTGACTCTTCCACTCCCACGAAGCAGAAATAAAAGTTCAAAATCCGGATTCCACAGTTCCCGTTTCTTCTCCGGCCGGAGTAGCCGAAAACGGAATCCCGGCATTTCCTGTTTTGTTCCTCTCATCATTATGTCTTCGTCTCTTTCCATTCCACACCTCATAATAGTTTTTTCTGTTGTATTGTACCACAAAAAAGATCCCACAAAAAGATCTTCTCCTTTTGTGGGACCGATTTTTCGGTTTTTGTTTTAGTTTTTGCAATTATTCCTTCACCTTCAGCACCAGACACTGATACGGCTGCAGACGGATCGTTTCCTCGCCTGCCTCGCAGGTGTCATAGTTATTCAGAAGTACTTCTTCGATTGTATCTGTAAATGGCAATGTAATGCCATCCGCAAGAGAAGTAGTAAGGATCAGAATATTATTCTTCTCATCCTTTCTGCGGTACGCCAGAACGCCGCTTACCGTCTCGTATTCCGGAACCAGCGTTCCGTAGAGGAAGGTTTCTTCCAGATCTTCACGTCGTCTTACCGCCACCATTTTGCGGTAGAACCACAGCAGGGAATCAGGATCTTTTTCCTCGGCCTCATAGTTCAGTTCCGTATAGTTTTTATTCACCGGGAACCACGGCGTACCTGTTGTGAATCCCGCCTCGGCAGATGCATCCCACTGCATCGGAGTTCTGCTGTGCTCGCGGCTCTCGCGGTTGATCTGCTCGAGCGCTTCCGCATCCGTTTTTCCTTCGGCAATCAGGCGGTCGTAAATAGCAAAGGTCGGTTTATCGACGAATCCCTGAATGGACTGTTTCGGGTCGTCGCGCATGCCGATTTCCTGTCCCTGATACAGGAACACAATACCCGGCAGGAAGAAATTAGTGACCGGAAGCATTTTTTCGCTGTAGAGGTTCTGATCCTCCGGCATCAGGAACCGGTCGATGCTGCGCGGTTTGTCATGATTTTCAAGGAAATTACAGAGCATGCCGCGGCCATCCACGATTTTCTGTGCCGCAAAAAGCTGATCGCGATAATCGTCAAACAGCGCCACGGTATTGCCCCATTTCGGATTACGCACATTGTCGAGGGTGTGACAAAAATCGAAAACGGACGAGAAACTGCCGTTTTCCCCAATCACATCCTCCACATCCTCCGGTCCCATGTGATCGTACTCTCCGATCGTCAGCGCATCGGTCGGCGCAAAGGTGCGCTCCTTCATTTCACACAAGATATCGGCAAGACCGTCTACATTGTTGAAATACTCGAACGCCATATTGTACTCGTCCGGTCCATCCGGCGGAAGGTTGGTGTACTGATAATTCTTTTTCAGATGGCTGATCGCATCAAGACGGAATCCGCCAAGTCCCAGATCCATCCATTTTAAAATCATCTCATAAATTTCTTCCCGCAATTTGGGATTCTCCCAATTGAGATCCGGCTGCTCTTTTGTGAAGATGTGGAGGTAATACAGTTTATCATATCCCGGTACTTTCTCCCACGCGCTGCCGCCAAAAATCGACCGCCAGTTGTTCGGCTCTTTGCCGTCTTTTCCTTCCCGGAACACATAATACTTTCCGTACTTTCCAAACGGATCTTTGAGTGCCGCCTGAAACCACGCATGCCGGTCAGAGGAATGATTCACGACAAGGTCCATCAGAATGCGGATGCCGCGTTTTTTTGCCTCCGCAATCAGCTCCTTCATGTCCTCCATCGTTCCAAACGACGGGTCGATATCCATGTAATCGGAAATATCGTATCCGTTATCCACCATCGGGGATGCAAACACCGGACAGAGCCAGATGACATTGGCTCCCAGTTTTTCTATTTTGTCAAGATGACGGATCACGCCTTTCAGATCTCCTATGCCGTCTCCATTGGTATCCTGAAAACTCTTCGGGTAAATCTGATATCCGACCGTTTTGTGCCACCACTTTTTCTCCATTACTCTTCTCCTGTTCATTTTGTTTTTATAATGCGGGCCGTTCTTTAGGTTTACCGCAAAACCTATAGTGTTTCCACTATATCACAAAAGAATGGATTATGCTACTTTTTCTTTTTGATTTTTCCCGATGTCCGCTTTACCGTTACGGTTCACTGTTTTTTCATCAGCGGCAAAATCACGCAGGAAGCAGCTTTTCTGCCCATATGAATGGTCTGATGTGCAATTTTATTTTCCGTTTTTTCCGACCACAGCCCTTTCTGATTGCTGTGGACATGGTACTGCGGGAAGTCGGAGGAGGAAACATCTACACGAATGCGGGAACCCTTTGGAATCGTGTATACAATATTCCACATAGTAATCTGTACCTCTGCCACGCTGCCCGCCTCATAGGCTCCGGCCTCCGTTTTTCCCTGCTCCAATGTTGCAATCGAGGAACGAATGTTGTACGCTTTTCCTTCCGGCGTTACCTCCATGATTTTAGCGGTAAATGCCGTATCCTCGCAATCACTTTCCACGAACAGACGGACGGAAGCTTTTCCGTTCAGCGTGAAAGTTTCTTCCAGCGGTTCTGATACAAAACTCAGGACATCCTCACGATAGTCCGGTTCCGGCTGGAGATGGCTGCCGATCTGCGGCATCGTATGCAGAAGGGCTTCTCCGCCGATACTCTCGACCGGAGTGGCCGGGTCAAACGTGTAGTTTCTCGTTTTTTCCCGTTCCGGCGCGTCTGCCCGCAATGCTTTTTCATCCAGATACAGCGTCATGTTTCCCGCAGTTCCTTCTTCTCCCAGTCGGTCGGATACGATGTCAATCCACCGGTCCGCTCCGATTTCATAGGCACGGATCCGCTGCGTCGGGATTTCTTTTTGTTTCAGCGTCAGCTCAAACCATTCCAGCATCTTTGGAATTTCTTCATTCTGCGGGTGCAGCACCTCTTTGCCCTCGAGGCAGATCTGGAAAAAGTGGTTCCAGGCGCCGATTTCGAGCCAGCTGTGCTGTTTTGTTTCCTCGTTCAGCCGCTCCCACGTTTTCATACTGCTGCCGTGGTGATGATCGTACCAGCCGCTTAAAAGATAAATCGGAACCTTCGTTTTTGATGGAATTTCCCGCAACTGTTTCCACCAGCCCGTCTGCCAGAGTTCCGCATCCGGGCTCGGGCTTGTGATGTATTCGCGGTAGGACGGAACACGCTGTCCCCACAGCGCCTCGTCCACTTCAATCTGCGGCAGATAACGGCAGCTTTCGCGATAGTCAGCATTCACTGGTTTTTCCGCATTTTCCATCGACCATGCGGTCAGGATATCGTGGCGGAAGCAGCCCTTCTCGTAGGCTGATACAAAACGATCCGTTCCATAGTCCTCCAGAAACATTGCGGCAACTTTCCCCTCCGCGGCATCAGCGAACGCCCAGCCGGTCATGCTTGTGTAGGAATGGCCCCAGTAGCCTAAGATTTCGCACCATGGCTGCTCCACAAGGTAATCCATGGTGTCAATGCCATCGTTCCGCTCATTAATGTTTGGCTCCCATTTTCCTTCCGACTGCTCTCTGCCGCGGCAATACTGGTAGACATACACATAACCCCTGCGCGCCAGTCCCTCGCCGTAGGCACGGTGAATACGGTCGTTGCCCGGATAGCAGGTACGAGTCAGGATGACGGGATATTTCTTGTTTTCTCCTGATCCGCCTTCCCTTGGAAAATAATAGATTGTATGCAGCTTCACACCATCGCGCATCTCGATCTGGCTGTCTTTTCTTTCAAATGCTGCACAGCTTTCGGAAACGCCGCTTTTCGCAAATTGTGCTTCTACGCGTTTTACCGCAGCCGCCATAAAATCTTCTGCCATTGCCCTAAACCTCCATTTCCAGCAGTGCCATACCGAGTGTCTTTCCATGTTTGTCCAGCGCCAGCGATCTTGTGACACCGCCGCCGAGTGTCTTGTCGAGGACAAAGTTCAGCGCATGGATTCCGTTCAGTTCGTAGCGGGTTACTTTTCCGTGACAGATTTCGCGGAAGTATTCTGCTACGCGTGCTTCTGTTACTTTTTCTTTCAGCATTTCATAATTGTTCTCATCATATGGGATCACCGAAATATTGGAGATCTCGCCTTTATCGCCTGTTCTTGCATGTGCAATCTCTTTTAATTTCATCGCCTTATACCTCCCGGAATGTAACTTTTGCTTCTACTGCATCGCGCGGCACAAAAATTGAGCAGACCGAGACAATCTCGGACACCCGTTTCACTGCTCCGCCGCCTCCTGCGGGACCGTTGGTATAGAGAGCCTCCACCTCGTTTGCCAGCAGAACGGCATTTTTCCGGTCTTTCGTTCTGCCTGCGGCGCGGAGACGCACTTCACACGGAGTTCCACTTCCGATCTCCTTGGAAATTGCATCACGATACAGGGAATTGCATCCGATAAAATCAGTACGGTACTCTTCCAGCTCGATGTCTGTCAGTTCAATCCGCTTCTCCAGAATCTCCGCCGCCAGCTCCGCCCGTACCATACAGTTGCTTCCGCCGTAGGAAATTTCACCCTCACCGATGAAGCAGTCCTTGTAGCCGACACTCACTTTCAAAGTTTCCGGTCTTCCATGCGTTGTCGCATGCTCGGCGCGAACCTGGTTTTCCCCGATCTGCCGGAACGTCACCTTTGAAAAGTCCGCTGTTGCATCCGGGGTCAGGTAAGCCTTTGGGTTGTGGATTTCGTAGATCATCTGCTCTTTACAGGTATCCACGCTCACCAGTCCGCCACTTCCCTCGACTTTTGTCACGGTAAATGCGCCTGTCCCGTCGATCTCAATGAGCGGGAATCCAAGTTTCCACAGATCCGGCACATCCTTGTAGCCCGGATCCGCAAAATAGCCGCCTGTCACCTGTCCGGCACACTCCAGCAGATGGCCTGCCAGAACCGCCTGTCCCATCTGATCCGGGTTGTCGTCAATGTTCCATCCGAACTCATATACCAGCGGTCCGATCGTCAGTGCAGGATCGGAAACGCGACCGGTAATGACAAGATTGGCGCCCTCTTTCAACGCTTTTGTGATGCCTTCTGCGCCCATATAGACATTTGCGGAAATCAGAACATCTTTTTTCTCTTTTAACAGCGTGCCATCCTCCAGCACCTTCTCATTTTCATATTTGTCCAGCTCTTCTGTAATATCATCGCCGGTCACACAGGCAATTTTCAATCCTCCGACACCCAGTTTTCTGGCAATTTCACACGTCCGTTCTGCAGCAGATACCGGGTTGGCAGCTCCCATATTGGTAATAACTTTTACTTTGTTTTTCGCCATCAGCGGGAGAATTTTTTCCATTCGGTAGTCGAGCAGCTGGTTGTAACCCTTCGACGGATCTTTCTCTTTGTCCTGCTGCCCGATCGCAACGGTGCGTTCCGCCAGACACTCGAAAATAATGTAGTCCAGATTTCCTTTTTCCATCAGCTCCACTGCCGGCTCAATGCGGTCTCCCGCATAGCCTGCGCCGCTTCCGATTCTGATTTTTTTCATGTTCTATGGCCTCGCTTTCTTTGATCTGAGATCATTGTAATGCGATATCCGGGCAGATACTACAAAAGGGATCGTAATTTCTAAAATTTTAGAAATCATGATCCCTCTTTTATGTGAGTTCTGTTACAGCAAAGACAGAAAATACCACAAAGCCCCAAAGCTGCAGAAATTCCGGCATTTCATTCTCCTTCTGTCTTATTCTTTGATTTTATTATATAACGTTGCCAGCGAAATTCCGAGTTCCTTTGCCGCTTTTTGCTTCCCTTCCATATCCCGTCCGTACAGCAACAACGTATTTTGGATCTCCTGCCGTTCAAAGCGGCGCACCCGCTCTTCCAGCGTCATGTGAGCCTCTGATTCCCGTTTTTCAAACTGTACGAGACTCGTCACAATTGAGATGCTTCCGCGGATCTGATGCTCTTCCCAGATCGGATAAACACTTGCAAAGTATTCCTGCGTTCCCTCTCTCCGCACCATTCCCTCGACCGGGATGCCGCTCCAAATGACTTCCGGAGCAATGGCAGATTTGCGGTAATCCGTGATTTTATGACCTTTCGCGGTTTCAAGCGGAACGCCGATGAAATCGCTGTAGACTTGATTGAAGAACACAATCCTGCTGTGCTGATCGCAGATCAGGATTCCCTGCTGTAAAGATTCCAGAACGGAATGTACCTGCATTTTTCGTTCCTCCCGTTTTCTTTTTCTGTACTCTCGGAGTCTTTCTGTCATGGGGATATTTAGCCCTTATACTCCTCCGTAAATGTCTTGTATAAATAGATCACATTCTCAATTTTATCTCCACGGTCGCAATTACATTTTGATACCACATGGCATCACCATACCTTCCGGCAATTTTTAACTTTATTGCCACAAAGTATGGACTCAGGTGAACCTCACATGACTAAAGCCACGTGCTTCCGGCCGCTTTAAGCGGCAGACCAAATATCGGCGGATACGCCTGTTATTTAGATTTTGCACAGATATGTGCTTCTTCCATGCCGGATACGGCAGGTTTCCACATAACAGGTAATCCACTGCATATCTGCCTGTGTTTATGCTGCTTTACGCAGTTCCATTTCTGAAATCAGTTCTCTCAGATCTGCATAAACACATGAGGTTCTACGCTTTACTGCAGGAACTTTTGCCTCCAGCAAAGACCTTTCCGTTTCCGGTAAGGGTTTTAAATTTTCACGGATAAAATATCTTGCTCCGATATTATACGATGCCGACAAATCACAGTTGTATCTTTTTCCGGTCTGAAACGTACACAGACGATGATCCCGTATATCACGGGCAATTTCTCCTGATCCATCAAAGGCAAGCCTGCTCGTGTTCCAGGCACAGATTCGGGA
>NZ_QUJD01000016.1:0-95535 GCF_003480555.1 Blautia sp. AM29-29 | reverse complement strand
GACTGTTACTAATCGGTCGAGGGCTTGACCTGAAATGCAAAACAAAAGTTTTGTAGAAAATGGTTGTGTTCGGAAAGAAAGTATGGTATGATGTATAGATGTTAAGTGTATGCGGTTTTGAAGGTATATCTAGCGTAGGGGATTGGTCAAATGGTATGATAGGGGTCTCCAAAACCTTTGGTGGGAGTTCGATTCTCTCATCCCCTGTATTAGGAAAGAGTGAAGATACAAAATCTTCACTCTTTTTTCGTATTGTTTAAAAGAAAAGTCTAACAGAACAGGATTTACAGAATTTTAAGATATTTTTGTAAAGCAGGACTGTTTTTTATGGTGTAAATAAGGTACAATAGAGCCACAGAACATATTCAAAAATAATGAAAAATGAAACATGAGAAGGGAGTGGGTGTAACGTGAGCAGAGAAAAGAATGGAAGCCGCGGCACGGTAAAAGCTGTCATTTATCTTCTGATCGTAGTAATCCTTGCTGGAATGGTTGTTTATCTGACGCAGTCGCTGCGGCGGGACCGGGAGCCGGAGATTACGGGGACGTTTATTGACAGCAAGCTGGAGGCGGCGGGGGAGCTGACGTCGGCGAAGATGATTTATAACGGGCTGATTCATTACTCGGACGGGTCGATTCCGTTTCTGACGCAGAAGGCGTTTAATATGACATACCGTGCAGAGGTACGTGCGGGTGTGAATCTCGCGAAGGCGAATACGGAGGTGACGGATTCAGAAGTAACAGTTACACTTCCGGCAGTGGAGATTTTTGATATTTCCATCGACAATGATTCCATCCAGTATTACGATGAGAAGGCAGCGCTTCTGAACTGGGAGCGGAAGGAAGATGCGATGGATGCAATCGCGAGTGCGAAGGAGGATGTAGAGCAGCAGACGAAAGAAATGGATGACCTGGAAACGATGGCACAGGAACAGGCGAAAACACTGATTACCGGAATGCTGTCCGAGACGGTCGGGGACAAGACATTGGTTGTAAAATTTGAAGAATAGTACATAGACGGGATGTCGGCACTTCTTTTTGGGGGATAAAAAAAGGAGGGCCGGTATTTCTTCTGGCAGAAACACCGGCATTATGAAAAAGAAAAATCTATATAAATTGGAAAGAATATTAGGTTGGGACAACGGTTGAAAGATAGAGGAAGATGATTTGTTGTCCCTTTGTTTTGATACGTTTAGTATAGTTGTCATATGTGAGGAAAGTGTGAATGGAGTTTGAAGAAACTTTGAAAAGATTTGTGAATGGCGCGGGTGAACATCGGAACATCCCAACGCCCGGATATCGCCGAATTTGCATAGAATTAACTTGAAAGTGAACACTGCTTCATGGTACAATCGTTTGGCATGTGTGAAATATGAGTTACATTTGAGAGGACAAAAACTATGGACTATAAACTGCTGCTGGACACCGCGGTCATGGCGGGAGAAATCCTGCTGGAAAGCGGGGCGGAGACGTGGCGGGTGGAGGATACCATGCTGCGGATGCTGCGCATGTCCGGCCTGAAAACTGCGGATGTACTGGCGCTGACGACCGGCTTTGTGGTAACGCTCGACGACCCGGCGATGGATTCCATGACTGTTATGCGCAGCGTAGAGAGCCGTGCAACGGATCTGAACCGGATCCATGCGGTCAATCAGCTTTCCCGCGATTTCTGCGAAGGAAATATCGACCTGGATGCGCTGTTCCACCGGGTGCGGGATATCTATCGTGCTAAGTCGGAAATTAAAAAAAATCTGCTCGCGATGATGGCGACGACCGCAGGCTTTGCAATCATGTTCGGAGCCGGGTTCTACGAAGTGATGGCATCTGCACTTGCAGGTTTTATATCAGGAATCGGTGTTTACGGAGGAAAAAAAGCCGGGATGCAGTCGTTTCTTGTGAACTGTATCGGGTCATTTTTGCTGGCGGTCACATCGATTCTCTGTGTTCATTACCTGCCGGGGACCATGGATCTGAACGTCATTATCATTGCATCGATCATGCCCCTCGTACCGGGTGTGGCGATCACGAATGCGGTGTATGATACCCTGCACGGCGACTACATTTCCGGTGCGGCACGGATGCTTGAGGCGTTTGTAACCGCTGCGGCCATCGCAATCGGCGTGGGACTTGGCATGCTGCTGCTCCGTCCACTGGTGCGGTAGAGAAAACCGATACAGAAAAAAGATGAGGTTAAAGCAAAAATATGAGAATAGCAGGTGAAATCATCCTGAAATCCCTTGGAGCCTGGGTTGCAATCTGGGGATTTTCAAGACTGTTGAACGCACCAAAAAAGCTGGAATGCTACACGGCCGGTGTCGGTATGATCGGCTGGGCGGTCTATCTGATCGTGGAAGTATTCAACGACGGCATTCTGATGAAGAACTTTCTTGCCGCCGTTGCCGTCGCCCTGGTTTCCCAGGCAATGGCGCGTCATTTCAAAGCGCCGGTGATCCTTTTCGTGATCCCGGGCATTCTTCCGATGGTGCCGGGAGCCGGTATGTACCGCATCGTCTACTCGATCGTTATGGGGCCGGAAAACATGGTTGGAACGTATCTTTTAGAGACAGCGACCGCGGCAGGCGCAATTGCCCTTGGAATTTTCCTCGGAGAAGCGCTGCAGAAGGTATTTTTTTACGAATTCCATAGGTGATTTACGAAAAAAGTGAGAAATTTGCCAAAACCAAATTTTTTGCTTTTTTTTGTCGGATTTTATGATATACTTAACAGTGTATATGCCCTTGGACGAAAGAAGAAATCTATAGGGGCATTTTTAACATCAGTAGACAAGAAGTCCCCCGCTTCTAAAGTGGTGGGATGAATTGTTAAAAGAAACATAACGGCAGTGGCGGGCGGAGAGAAATCGGTATCCTCCACAGACATGAGGCAAGTCACAGTCGAACTATTTTCGACATGTCAGACTCCGTGAAAATACCGACTGTGAGTTGAAACAAGGAAAAAAGAAGAGAAGTAAGTAAAGTGCAGACACAGAACTATGAGGAGCAAAAAATATGAAGTTTGAAGATGATGATTTAAAGGACGGTAAACTTTGGGCTGCCCTGCAAAAAGAGATTGACCGTGACCTGGCGGAAAAGGAGAGCGGTGAAACATTCCAGGAAGAACTGGCAGACATCGAAGACTCCATTGAATTTGAAAGCAAAGAAACAAAAAGCGAAGATCACATCCCGGATGAGACTGCAAATTTAAGTAATCTGCGAAGTGTCCTTGAGGCAACTGAGCGTGCAAAAGACGAAGAAGCGAAGCAGAAAATGAAGCAGAAAATGAAGCAGACCAAAGTGGAGCCTGTGACGCAGGACATCGAGATTCCGGAATTTACAGAAGAGGAAGAAGAAATCGAAGAGACGCCGGCTGAGACACCGAAGAAAGTCTCACGTGTAAGCCAGACAACCGAAAAACTGGAAGGTCTCGTTGATTTTGATGACGATCCGGCGGAGACAAAAACAGAATCGGAACCGGAAGAAGTGATGGTGGATGATGATCTGATCATCAACGATCCATTCGCAGATGAGGATGATCTGCTGGGAGAAGAGAAGACAGAGACCAAGGGTTCGGAGAAAGAAGTGCTTGGTGATCAGGTGGAAGCCGCAATGGAGCGCCTCGTCAGCGACACGGTAGGCCATATCCCAATGCCGGAAATAGACGATGAGGATGATGACTACGACGATTATGAGGATGACGACGAAGAGTACATTCCGCATGGCGCAAAACCGCAGAAGAAAAAGGGAAAAGGCGGTGCGGTTATCGCCGTTGCCGCCGTTGCTGTTATTGCTGTGGGAGGCTTTTTCTATGGAAGCAAAATGTTCCATTACCAGAATTATTTTTTCAACGGAACAACCATCAACGGAGTAGACTGCTCGGATATGACGGCCAAAGAGGCAGAAACGAAAATCAAAGAGCAGGCTGCAAGCTATACCTTAAATGTAAAATTCAAAGACAATGATACGAAGAGTGTCAGCGGAAAAGACATCGACTACACCTACGCCGGAGACGGCAGCGTGGAGAGCGTGTTAAAGAAACAGAACAGTTTCCTCTGGTTCCTGGGAAATGGCGGAAAAGAGAAAGATTCCCAGGTCACCATGCAGTACAGTCAGGAAAAACTGGATGCGGTGATTGATGGATTTGACGAATTCCAGTCCGCAGACGGTGAGAATGCACCGGCCAGCGCCTACATTACCTTCCAGAACAATGAGTTTGAGATTGTGGATGCTGTTATGGGTGAGGGAATGGATCTTACCCTTGCAAAACAGTGCATCGAAAACGCGCTGATCAATGCGGATACCGAAGTGGATCTTGAAAAAGCAGGCGTTTACGACGGAACCTTGGTAACA
This sequence comes from Blautia sp. AM29-29, assembly GCF_003480555.1. Taxonomy (NCBI): domain Bacteria; kingdom Bacillati; phylum Bacillota; class Clostridia; order Lachnospirales; family Lachnospiraceae; genus Blautia; species Blautia sp. AM29-29. The sequence goes on along the minus strand of NZ_QUJD01000016.1, from coordinate 91,189 downwards.
GCAGATGACGAAACACTGAATGCACAGAAGGATCAGTTAAATGAACTGGTACGCGCAAGCATCACATACAGTATGCCGGATGGAACAACACAGGTTCTTGACGGAAATACCATGAAAGACTGGCTGGCAGTCGATGCGGATGGAAATTATTCCAAAGATGAAAACCAGTGGAATGAAAGAGTAAAAGAATATGTGGCAAATCTTGCGGCAGCGATTGATACCGATGGCAAGGATCACACCTTCCCGGCAACCGGTATCGAAGGCGGCGTGACCATCAGCCAGGAAGGCTACGGATGGAAAGTGGATCAGGAGCAGGAGATAGCAAAGATCGCAGAAGAAGTAGATGCTCACGCAGCAGATGCAAGAGAGCCGCAGTATGCGCAGAGAGAGTTTGCTGCTTCCACAGAGAACAACGGATTCGGCAAGACGTATGTTGAGGTTGATGCCAGCCGTCAGCATATCTGGCTCTACAAAGATGGAAATCTGGTTGTCGACGGTGACTGTGTAACCGGTCTGATGGAGCAGAGCAGCTACACGAAGCCGGGTATCTACACAACCGCAGCAAAAGAAAGCCAGAAAAAACTGCACGGAGAGCTTCAGGCAGACGGCAGCTATTCCTGGGAAAGAGATGTGGATTCCTGGATTCCGTTCAACGGAGAGATTGGTTTCTACGATGCTTCCTGGAGAAGTAGTTTCGGCGGAAACCTGTATCTGACTGCAGGATCGACGACAGGATCTGTTGCACTTCCGACTGCAGTGGCACAGGCATTATATGACAATGTCGATGACGGAACACCGGTTATCATTTATTATTCCGAAGCTTATGAGGTAAGTGAAGACACGCTTACTGTGACACAGGCACCGGAAGCAGATGACGAAAATGTCGATGATACGACGAATACCACGACAGTAACGCCGACGAGAACGCCATCCTACACGTACGATGATTACACGCCGTCAACTCCATCAACCCCATCAACTCCATCAACCCCATCAACTCCATCAACCCCGTCTACGCCGGAACCGACCGCAGCACCGACCGAGATCCCGTCTACGCCGGAGCCGACCGTAGCACCGACCGAGACCCCGTCCACACCGGAACCGACCCAGGAGCCGAGCGCACCGGATCAGGGAGACCATACGGGTGACGATGATTACCCAGGCAAGGGCGAGAGCTGAGAAAAGAAGAAATAGAACATAAAAAATACGCATTCCGTTATCAAAACAGGAATGCGTATTTTTTATGAGAAAGAAACTGTTAAAAATTAATTTTCCGGTACGAACAGTGTGACAAGATCCATCGGGGAAGTGATGGTGTAGTCCGGGTTTTCGGTCTGACCAAAACCGTATGCGGCATGGACAAACGGGATTCCGGCCTCGTGTGTCGCCTTGTAGTCGCCGTCGGTATCGCCGACATAGACCGCGTGCTGCAGATGGTTCTGTTCGATGATTGTACGGATGTTGTCTGCCTTTGCCTTTCCGGTATCGCCAGGACAGAGATGGCCTTTGAAATAGTGACCGAGGCCTGTGGCTTCCAGAAAAACTTCGATATAGCCCGCCTGGCAGTTGCTTACGATATAAAGCGGGTAATGTCTGGAAAGAATAGAAAGTGCATCGACAAGTCCCGGATAAACAGGAGCCGGTGTCGCAAGAAGTGCCTCATGCTCTTTGGCACAGCATGCCTCGATCAGTTCTAACTGGCGCTCCTTTGGATATTCGTGGAAAATGACGGCGGCGATATCCGGGAGCAGGCGGCCGAACAGGCCTTTTAACACGGCTCCGGTGAGGTTTGGTGTCATATCAGTTTCTTTTTCCATAATCTGATTCCATGCGTCGGCAACAACGTCTGTGGAGTCCCACAGGGTGCCGTCAACATCAAAAATAATACTGTCGATCAAGAGTTTTTCCTCCATATCTTAAGGGTTTTGGTTATTCTTTTAAAGTATTTATTAATTTTAATCAAAAACACGTGAGAGCGCAATGTTTATTTTGCATTTTGGAGGAAAATGTGGCAAAATAAGAATGATATATTAACAGGAGATTACTATGCAGGACACAATCACAAAGCCATTATTGAAATGGTATGGCGAAAATAAAAGAGTGCTGCCGTGGAGAGAAAAAAAGAACCCGTATGAAATCTGGGTTTCCGAGATTATGCTCCAGCAGACGAGGGTGGAGGCGGTCAAGCCGTTTTATGAGCGGTTTATGCGTGAACTGCCCAATGTCGCAGCACTTGCGGTCTGTCCCGAGGAAAAGCTTTTGAAGCTCTGGGAAGGCCTTGGTTACTATAACCGTGTGCGGAATATGCAGAAGGCCGCACAGAAAATTATGGAAGTGTATGACGGTGTATTTCCGGCAGATTACGAAGCCTTAAAAGGACTTCCGGGAATTGGAAATTACACAGCGGGAGCCGTTGCATCGATCGCGTTTTGCATTCCGGTGCCGGCGGTGGACGGAAATGTGCTTCGTGTGATGGCACGCCTCCGGGAGGACGGTGAGGACATTTTAAAGCAGTCCGTGAAAAACCGCGTGGAAGCGGAATTGACCGAAATCATGCCGGCAGAAGATCCGGGAGCCTTCAATCAGGCGATGATGGATCTCGGCGCAATGGTCTGTCTGCCGAACGGAGCACCAAAATGTGAAGTCTGTCCGCTTTTTGACCAGTGTCTGGCGGGACGGCATCAGACCTGGACGGAATATCCGTTTAAAAAGAGCGCAAAGCCGCGCAGAATCGAAGACAGAACCGTTCTGTTATTTCTGGACGGTGCGCACACAGCAGTGCGGAAACGGCCGAAAAAAGGACTTCTGGCGGGACTTTACGAGTTCCCGAACTTCGATGGCGTGCTCTCCGAACAGGAAGCACTTGAAGAGGCAGAAAAATTCGGCGTGACGCCGCTTCATATTCAGGCATTGCCGCCGTACAAGCACATTTTTTCCCATGTCGAGTGGCATATCACAGGATACGCCATTAAAATTGCAGGAAACGATGTGGAGCAGGAAGGGGAAGAAAAAGCCGGATTGATTTTTGCGGATGCGAAAACCGCGGCTGAAAGATATGCCATTCCGTCTGCGTTTGCGGAATACGCAAAATATACAGATCTGGAACGTGCCTGAAACGGCAGAAGAGCAAAAAAGAGCAGGGAGAAAAAAAGATGAAGATTTTATCAATTGCAGTACCATGCTATAATTCAGAAGCATATATGGAGAAATGTATCGATTCGCTGCTGGTCGGCGGAGAAGAAGTAGAAATTCTGATCGTGGACGATGGTTCCAAGGACGGAACCACAGAGATTGCAGACCGCTATCAGGAAAAATATCCGACGATTGTAAAAGCGATTCATCAGGAAAACAAGGGCCACGGCGGAGCAGTCAACACGGGTGTGGAAAATGCGACGGGTCTGTACTTTAAAGTTGTGGACAGTGATGACTGGGTAAACCCAGAGGCATACCAGAAGATTTTAAATGTTCTGGCAGAAGTCGTACGCGGACCGAAAACACTCGACCTTCTGATCAGTAACTATGTGTATGAAAAAGAGGGCGCCAAGAGAAAACGTGTGATGCGCTATGCGAAATCGCTGCCGGAAGGCCGCTTTTTCGGATGGGATGAGGCGAAAGCTCTCGGCAAAACACATTATCTGCTGATGCATTCGCTGATTTACCGGACTTCTCTTTTAAGAGAGTGCGGCATGAAGCTACCGGAGCACACCTTCTATGTGGATAATCTGGTTGCGTTTATTCCGCTTCCGTACGTCAAAACGATGTATTATCTCGATGTCAATTTCTACCGCTACTTTATTGGAAGAGCCGACCAGTCGGTTAACGAGAAAGTCATGATCGGCAGAATTGACCAGCAGATCCGTGTCAACAAGCTGATGATCGATTACCTTGGTGAACAGAAAGGGCTGTCGAAGTACCTGCGGAAATATATGATCAGCTATCTGACCATTATTATGACGGTTTCTTCCGTGATGATGATGCGCTCCGGAACGGAAGAAAATCTCGAGAAAAAGAACGATCTGTGGAGATACCTGAAGCAGGAGGATGCAGCCGATTACTTCCGCATCCGCCACGGCATTTTCGGAACTGTTATGAGCAGCAAATCAAAACCGGGACAGAAAATTGCAGTCTATGCTTACAAGGTAGCGCAGAAGCTGTATGGATTTAACTAGAAAGTAACGAAGCGGAGGAACGAACAATGCGAGTAGGAATGGGTTACGATGTGCATAAACTGGTGGAAAACCGGAAACTGATTCTGGGCGGTGTGGAAATCCCGTATGAATATGGCCTTCTGGGACATTCCGATGCAGATGTGCTGGTCCATGCCATTATGGATGCGCTTCTCGGCGCTGCAGCACTGCGGGACATCGGACGCCATTTTCCGGACAATGATCCGGCGTATGAGGGCGCAGACAGCATCGAACTGCTGAAAAAAGTGGGTGAGATGCTCGAGGAGCGGATGTATCTGATTGAAAATATCGATGCAACCGTTATTGCACAGAAGCCGAAGCTCCTGCCATACATCGACACGATGGTGAAAAATGTGGCGGAGGCGCTTCATCTCGAAGAGGATCAGGTCAATATCAAGGCAACGACCGAGGAAGGACTTGGCTTTACCGGAAAGAAAGAGGGAATTTCCGCACAGGCGATCTGCTGCATTTCCAAGGCACTCGACCTGATGCCGGACGACCGGATCGCAGGCGGATGCAGCGGCTGCCCAGGATGCGCAAAGAACGCAGAAGAATAAAAGAGAAATGCGATTGCACAAGGCCGGAAGATGTGGTAGACTGGAAGAAGAATAAGGGAGTAGTCGGCGGCATACGTGACGCTATAAGGCCAACAACCGAAGAAAAAGCATTTCTTCTGGCTTTGTATGAAATGACAAGACTTATCTGTATCAACAAATATGGTGCGGATAGGTCTTTTTCTATATAGAAAGAGACCGGTGTACCAGTGGGAACTTATCACAGGAACGCAAAAAGCGTTTTCAGAAGAAAGGACGGATGGAAATGAAAGAGTATCTGGAAAAAAGTTCGAAGATTCTTGATGAGTTACAGACAACGGAGCAGGGACTTTCCGAGGCGGAAGCTGCGCGGCGGCTTTCCGAACACGGACCGAACCGGCTGGCGGCGGGAAAAAAGAAGAGCAATCTGCAGCGGTTTTTCGAAGAGCTGAAAGACCCGATGATCCTGATCCTGCTCGCCGCAGCGCTGATTTCCGGCATCACATCGGCGTATGAAGGCGAATCGTACGCTGATGTGGTCATTATTCTCACCGTTGTCATCATTAATGCGGTGCTCGGTGTTCTGCAGGAGAGCAAGGCAGAGAAAGCGATTGAAGCTCTGCAGGAGATCGCGGCAGCCACGTCGAAGGTGATGCGCGGCGGGAAAATGGAAGTGAAAAAGAGCGAGGAGCTCGTACCCGGTGATATTGTAATTCTCGAAGCGGGCGATGCTGTTCCGGCGGATGGCCGTATTTTAGAGAGCGCCAGCATGAAAATCGAGGAAGCAGCGCTGACCGGAGAATCTGTCCCGGTCAATAAAACAGCGGATGTTCTGAACGCCGGCGCAGCCAGCGAGGTTCCGCTCGGGGACCGGAAAAACATGGTCTATATGGGAAGCACCGTTGTCTATGGCCGCGGCCGCGCTGTTATCACCGGAACGGGTATGAAAACCGAGATGGGAAAAATCGCCCATGTTCTGACGCAGTCGGCGGATGAGAGCACACCGTTGCAGAAGCGGCTGAACCAGCTCAGCAAAATCTTAAGCGTGATGGTGCTCGCCATCTGTGCCGTGATTTTCATTGTCGGTATTTTAAAAGAGGGCGTGACGCCGCAGAACATCTTAAATACCTTTATGGTAGCCGTCAGCCTTGCCGTAGCGGCAATTCCGGAAGGACTTGCAGCAGTTGTCACAATCGTGCTTTCCATCGGTGTGACCAAAATGTCAAAGCGGAATGCGGTGATCCGGAAACTGACGGCTGTCGAGACGCTCGGCTGTACGCAGGTGATCTGCTCGGATAAGACAGGAACGCTGACCCAGAATAAGATGACCGTGGTAAAACATGAGGGAAGCGATATAAAACGTCTCGTATCCGTTATGGCACTCTGCTCCGATGCGGAGCCGGACGAAAACGGCGAGGCAGTCGGAGAACCGACGGAATGTGCGTTGGTCAACGATGCGCAGAAAGAGGGATGCCCGAAGAAGAGCCTGTCCGTCCAGTATCCGCGTGTCGGGGAAGCGCCGTTTGATTCGATGCGGAAACGCATGACAACGATCCACCGCGCAAACGACGGAACGTATTTTTCCTGCACAAAAGGCGCACCGGATGAGATTCTGAAGCGGTGTACCTCCGTTTGGCGTGACGGCAGAAAACAGCCGATGACAGAAGCATTCCGGCAGGAAATCCTGTCGCAGAACAAGGCGATGGCAGACCAGGCACTCCGCGTGCTAGCGGCAGCAGGAAGAGCGTGGAACCAGATGCCGTCCTCCCAGGAGCCGGACTTTCTGGAGCAGGATCTCTGCTTTTTAGGACTTTGCGGTATGATTGATCCGGTGCGGCCGGAAGTAGTCGATGCGATCCGGGAATGCCGCGGGGCAGGCATCCGTCCGGTGATGATTACGGGTGACCACAAAGACACAGCGGTTGCTATTGCAAAAGAGCTGGGTATTCTGGAGGCGGGCTGGAAAGCGGTAACGGGAGCCGAGATTGACCAGTTAAGCGATGAGGAGCTTGACCGGAGAATCGAGGAATATGCTGTTTACGCACGCGTCCAGCCGGAGCATAAAGTGCGGATCGTCGATGCGTGGAAGCGGAAAGGCAGAATCACCGCGATGACAGGAGACGGAGTCAACGATGCGCCGTCGATCAAGCGTGCGGATATCGGCATCGGAATGGGCATCACGGGAACGGATGTGACGAAAAACGTGGCAGATATGGTGCTCGCGGACGACAACTTTGCGACGATCATCGTAGCGGTTGAGGAAGGAAGACGAATCTACGATAATATCCGCAAGGCAATTCAGTTCCTTCTGGCATCGAACCTTGCCGAGGTGCTGTCGATTTTCTGCGCGACGCTGATGGGCTTTACGATTTTAAATCCGGTGCATCTGCTCTGGATCAACCTGATTACGGACTGCTTCCCGGCGCTGGCGCTCGGTATGGAGGACGGTGAGGCAGACATCATGAAACGCCCGCCGAGAAATGCGGATGACGGTATTTTTGCGGACGGCCTCGGCTTTGATGTTGCGTTTCAGGGCATCGTGATTACGGTGCTGACGCTGGCGTCCTACTTCATCGGCCACTATCTGGAAGCCGGCCGCTGGGAAATCGTCAACAGCCCGGACGGCATGTCGATGGCGTTTCTGACACTCTCTATGGTGGAAATTTTCCATTCCTTCAATATGAGATCACGGAAAGGTTCTATTTTCCACATGAAGCATCAGAACAAGTATCTGTGGGGCGCGATGGCACTCTCATTTGTCCTCACATCCGCCGTGATTTACATCCCGGTACTGTCGAGTGCGTTCGGTTTTGAGCGGATCAGCGCGTTGGAATATGATGTGGCGATCGGCCTTGGACTGCTTGTCATTCCGGCGGTCGAAATCAGCAAGTGGATCCGGCGGAAATTTGCTTGACAAACGAGAAAAATTTGCATAAACTAGAACAAACGGAAACAGAAAAAGGCTTGGAACGGAAAAAGTAGAAAATCAGAATTGTTTCACAGAGAATGGCAGACAAATGGGGCTGGAAGCTGCCTGAAACGAGGGTTTTTGAAGTGCGTCCGGAAGCTGGCCGGGTGAAGCGGAAAAAGTGGGTAGTCCGGCACGGGTCCTGCACGTTATGCAGAAGAAAAGAAGAGGGCAGGTGTGCCCTTAAAGTAAAGTGGAACCACGGAGCTATTTCGTCTTTATCGGAGATGAAACAGCTCCGTTTTTGAATATTGCCCTTCGGGCAAAAAAGGTGGTAAGAAATAAAAATCTGAAAAAGTCCTGGCAGGAGGCAAGGAGAGGAAAGATGAGTTTTTTCGCGTATTTTAAAGAGGAATTTCAGGTGATTCAGGAGCGGGATCCGGCGATACATTCTCCCATGGAAGTCTTGCTGTATCCTTCATTTCGTGTTATGCTGAAGTACAGACGGGCGCACAAGCTATATCTGAAAGGCCATTACTTTCTGGCCAGGTGGATTTCACAGCGGGCAGCGAGAAAAACCGGTATCGAAATCCATCCGGGTGCGACGATCGGAAAGGGATTGTTTATTGATCATGGTTCTGGTGTGATTATCGGAGAAACAGCCATTATCGGAGACAACGTGACGCTGTATCAGGGCGTGACGCTTGGCGGTAATGGTAAGGAGACCGGGAAACGTCATCCGACGCTGAAGGACAATGTTATGGTCAGCGCCGGTGCGAAGATCATCGGATCGTTTACGATCGGGGAAAACTCCAAAATCGGAGCCGGATCGGTTGTGATCGAGGAGGTTCCGCCGAACTGTACCGTCGTCGGCGTGCCGGGGCACATTGTGAAGCAGAATGATGTGCGGATTCCGAGAAAAAGCATGGATCACATTCATCTGCCGGACCCGATTTTCGAGGATATCAAAGTACTGCAGCAGGAGAATACGGAGCTTACGAACCGTGTGCTCGAGCTGGAGGGCGAGCTGCGTCAGATGAGGAAAAAAGAAAGGACAGAACAGAAGTGACGGAAGTGGGCAAAGAGACAGAAAACGAGGAGCTTTTTCCAGAGGCGGTTTTCGGGGAGAAGGATTATCTTTCGGAGGTATTCGGACTGGAACAGCATGACATCCGCATGTATTCGCCGCTTACGCTGGCCTACATCGGGGATGCTGCGTATGAGATCGTCATCCGCACGATTCTGGTGCGGAAAGCAAATATGCAGGTCAACAAGCTGCACCGCCATGCGGCAGGGCTTGTAAAGGCGGAGAAACAGTCGGCGATGATTGAAATTCTGGAGCCGCTGTTTACCGAAGAGGAAAAACAGATTTATAAAAGAGGCAGAAATGCGAAATCCTATACCAAGGCAAAAAATGCGTCCACGATCGACTACCGCCGGGCAACCGGGTTTGAGGCCGTGATGGGGTATCTGTACCTGAAAGGGGATTACAAGCGGATGATCGACCTGATCCGGGCAGGACTTGGCGAAGTGTGAGAGCAGATAAGATTCAGAAAATAAAAAAGAAGCGGCAGGGCAGTGGGGCTTTTGAAAAAGCAAAAGTTCCCACTGCTTTTGGGACCGCGGAACAGGAATGATATGAGAGAAAACAACAGAAACGACAAGAGAAACTTTGAGAGAAGAGACGGAAAAAAACGTGACTTTAAGGGGAAACGAGATTACCGTGACAGAGACAGAAAACAGGAAGTACAGCAGGCGGATGAGGAGTTTACAGGCGGCATGGTAGAGGGAAGAAACGCTGTCATCGAGGCGTTCCGCTCCGGCAAGACCGTGGACAAGCTGTTCGTCCTTGCAAGCAGCCAGGACGGCCCGATCCGCACGATCATCCGTGAGGCGAAAAAACACGATACCATCATCAATTATGTAGAAAAAGAACGTCTTGACGAGCTGTCCACCACCGGAAAGCATCAGGGTGTCATTGCACAGGTGGCTTCCTACAGTTATGCAACCGTTGAGGACATCCTCGCGCGCGCAGAGGAGAAAGGAGAGCCGCCATTTATCCTTCTGCTGGACGGCATTGAGGATCCGCATAACCTCGGTGCGATCATCCGTACCGCAAACCTGGCAGGCGCACATGGTGTCATCGTGCCGAAGCACCGCGCAGTCGGCCTGACAGCAACCGTTGCCAAAACGTCGGCAGGTGCATTAAATTACACACCGGTGGCAAAGGTGACGAATCTGGTGCAGACCATGGAAATGCTGAAAGAAAAGGGCATCTGGTTTGTCTGCGCGGACATGAACGGACAGAGAATGTATGATCTCGACCTCAAAGGACCGATCGGCCTTGTAATCGGAAATGAGGGAGAGGGTGTCAGCCGTCTGGTGAGAGAAAACTGCGACTTCACAGCCACAATTCCGATGAAAGGCGATATCGACTCTCTGAACGCTTCCGTGGCAGCCGGCGTGCTCGCTTATGAGATTGTAAGACAGAGAAGCTGCTAGAAATTGCGGAAAATCACATTACGCTCCGGCGGAAGAAAGATGAAGGATACAAGAGATATGATGGTGAAAGATTACGATACCTGTACGGATGAGGAGCTGATTGCGCGTCTGCGGGCAGGAGAACGCGAGATTACCGATTATCTGATCGACAAATACAAATCGCTGGTGCGGACCAGGGCGAGGGCGCTGTACCTGGTGGGCGGAGATCACGAGGATCTGATCCAGGAGGGCATGCTCGGACTTTTTAAGGCAGTGCGTGACTACAAACCGGGGAAGGAGGCATCGTTTGCCACCTTCGCCGGCCTGTGCATCGACCGTCAGATGTATTCGGCAGTGGCATCGTCCCAGCGCCAGAAGCATCAGCCGCTGAACAGCTTCGTCTCGTTAAGTGAACCGGTTTCCGAGCAGGAGCTGCGCCTGGTGGACGAGGAGACACCGGAGGAGATCATGATCAGCCGGGAAAACGTAATCGGCATGCATGAGCGGATCAAAGAACGGCTCAGCAAATTTGAGTACCAGGTGCTGGAATTGTATCTGAAAGGGTACGATTATACGCAGATTGCAGAAAAACTTGGAAAGCAGCCGAAGGCAATCGACAATGCACTGCAGAGAATCCGCAGTAAAGTGCGGGAGGTCTGTTCGTGAGATGGAAAAACGACCGAAAAAATTACGGTGAATTGTCAAAAGTGCAGGAAAATCTGTGAACAAATAAAAATTTTCAAATTTGTAGAAAAAACTGTTGACAATTCACTATAGTTTTGATAGAATACCAAATGTAGCAAGGAGCTAACAAAAAAACAAAACAACTTGCGAATGCTGATGTGGCTCAGTCGGTAGAGCGTCGCCTTGGTAAGGCGGAGGTCACGGGTTCGATTCCCGTCATCAGCTTACTTAAGAAAGATCCCGGGAAACCGGGATTTTTTCATTATATAAAAACAACGGGAGACAGATCGGAAAAAACGAGGTGAAAAGAATGGAGTCAAAACGTAAGGTACTGCAGAAGCTGTTCCTTTCCACGCTGTATCTGAGCGCGTTTACGTTCGGAGGCGGGTATGTGATTGTGACGCTGATGAAGAAAAAGTTCGTGGATGAGTACCACTGGATTGAGGAAAATGAGATGCTGGACCTGGTAGCGATTGCACAGTCGTCGCCGGGGCCGATTGCGGTAAACGGAGCGATTGTCGTCGGGTATAAGCTGGCGGGGATGATTGGTGTGCTGGTTTCGATTATTGGAACGATTATTCCGCCGTTTCTGATTATCTCTGTGATTTCGGTCTGCTATCAGGCGTTCCGGGATAATTTTTTCGTGAGCCAGATGCTCGAAGGAATGCAGGCAGGCGTCGGAGCCGTGATTGCATCCGTGACGTATGAGATGGGAGCCGGGGTTGTGAAAGAAAAAGATCCACTGTCGCTGGTGATTCTTGTCTGTGCGTTTGCAGCAGCCTGTTTTTTCAAGGTCAACGTGATTTATATTGTACTGGTCTGCGGTGCCATCGGTGCGGTGCGGACGATTCTGGCGAAACGGAGGGGTGCGAAATGATCTATCTTCAGTTATTTTTAAGCTTTTTCCAGATCGGCCTGTTCAGCTTCGGCGGAGGCTATGCCGCCATGCCGTTGATTCAGGGGCAGGTGGTGCAGGGACACGGCTGGCTGTCGATGTCGGAGTTTACGGATCTGATTACCATCTCCCAGATGACGCCGGGGCCGATCGCAGTCAATTCGGCTACGTTCGTCGGAATTAAAATCGCTGGTGTTCCGGGCGCACTTGCGGCAACGTTTGGCTGTATTCTGCCGTCGTGTATTCTTGTCACATTGCTTGCGAAACTCTATTTAAAATACCGTGAAATGGCAATGCTCCAGGGCATCCTCCGCTCCCTCCGCCCGGCGGTTGTGGCGATGATCGGTTCCGCAGGGATTTCAATTCTGGTCACGGCGTTTTGGAGCAGTGAAGGAGATACCGTGATCCGGCTGGCGCAGACGAACTGGAGTCTTGTCGTGATCTTTATCATCAGCCTCATCCTGCTGCAGAAAGGCAAAAAGAACCCAATCTTTGTGATGGTACTGGCCGGGGTGATGAAGGTGGCAGTGGCGCTGGTGGAAAAATTTGCGGCATGCTGTGGGACGATTTTTTAAATTCAAAGGTGAATGCTTTTCAGGACGTATTAAACTCAAAAATATATATCGATAAAACAGGATTGCTGGAATACACCAACAGTGTGATTGACACAACATCGAAGTTTATCTGCAACAGCCGCCCCAGAAGATTTGGAAAATCGATCACAGCGGATATGATGACTGCGTACTACAGCAGAAGTCTGGATACAGAAGAAATGTTTGAAAAGCTTAATATTGGTCAGGCGGCAAATCAGAAAATACAGGATGAATATCAAACAGCAGATTCTTAATAGGGAAGGTAAACATAGTGTTATACATTATTTTTGATTTTATAATGGCAGTAATTATGTTTATGTCACTTCCTTTTATTATTGGAATAATGGTAGATATCCGCTATCAGGGAATTGGGTGCTTTGCGGCATGGGTAATATGGGGAGTTATGTTTATCTTATTGTTGAGGCTGTTTAATGCTCTGAAATTAAGATGTCAAAAAAAGCCAGAAAAAAGATAAAAAGGATCTTTCTTTCTAAACATGAATCGTGTATAATAAACATTACTGTTCGGGGCCTGCCTGGAGAAATCCAGAAAGGCTCCGATTTATGTCATTTATTTTATACAGCAAGAAAAGGGGGAAACCATGCAGAAACACAGAAAATTTATTGGGAACAAACGGTTTTACCTGATGGTGCTTGGCGTTGCGATGCCGATTATGATTCAGAACGGTATCACCAACTTTGTCAGCCTTCTCGACAACATCATGGTAGGACAGGTCGGCACCGAGCAGATGTCCGGTGTTGCGATCGTCAATCAGCTTCTTTTTATCTATAACCTCTGTATCTTTGGAGGCGTGTCTGGCGCAGGAATCTTCACTGCGCAGTATTTCGGACAGGGCAACGACGAGGGTGTGCGAAACACCTTCCGCTTCAAGCTCTGGATCGGCGTGATCCTGACGGCAGCGGCAATCACTATTTTCCTTGGTGCGCACGAGCCTCTGATTCGTCTCTACCTGACAGGCGATCAGGGAAGCCAGGACATGAATGCGACATTAGCCTATGGCATTTCTTATATGAAGGTCATGCTGGTAGGACTCCCGCCGTTCCTGTTTGTGCAGCTTTATGCCAGCACGCTGCGCGAATGCGGCGAGACAATGCTTCCGATGAAGGCCGGTATTACCGCTGTCTTCGTTAATCTGGTTTTTAACTACATTTTAATCTACGGAAAATTCGGTGCACCGCAGCTCGGCGTTGTCGGCGCGGCAGCCGCAACGGTGCTGTCCCGTTACGTGGAGATGGCGATTGTGCTGATCCGCACGCATGGAAACAAAGAAAAATATCGTTTTACGAAGCATCTGTACCGCACGATCCGTGTTCCGGCGGCTTTGACGAAACAGATCCTCATCAAAGGAACACCGCTGATGCTGAACGAAACGTTCTGGGCCGGCGGCGTTGCGATCCTGATGCAGTGTTACTCCGTGCGTGGACTGAATGTCGTAGCCGCGATGAATATCTCCAACACGATCTCGAACCTGTTCAACGTCGTTTTCATCGCACTCGGCGATTCCGTTGCCATCATCGTCGGACAGCTCCTCGGAGCCGGAAGGATGGAAGAGGCAAAGGATACCGATACGAAGCTGATCACGTTTTCTGTATTACTCTGTATTGTGATCGGCGCGCTGATGGCGCTCGTGGCTCCGCTCTTCCCACGCCTCTACAACACGACGGACGAAGTACGCCACATGGCGGCAATCTTCATCGTGGAAGTGGCCATGTTCATGCCGGTCAATGCATTCCTGCATGCAAGCTACTTTACCCTGCGCTCCGGTGGAAAAACGATCATCACGTTCCTGTTCGACAGCGTATTCATCTGGGTTGTCAGTGTGCCGGTGGCTTTCTGCCTGAGCCGTTTTACCGGACTTTCGATCTACGCAATCTACTTTATGGTTATGTCGGTTGACCTGATCAAGTGCGTGATTGGATTTGTCCTTGTCAAGAAAGGAGTCTGGCTGCAGAATATTGTGGCGGAGTAAAGAAAAAAATCTGTCTGTTTTCCAGTCTGAAAAGGATGGGAGGCGGGCAGATTTTTTGCTTTATAAAAAACTTTGTTGAATTTTACTGTAAAGCAAAAAAAGCCCTCCGGGCAGGATCGGACTGCGGCTGAGAGAAAGAAAAAGAGTATTTTTGATAAAATTTCGCAAATGAAGCAGCCGTTTTTGGCGGAAAAGTAGAAATTTTTTCATTAATCAAAACACCGGTTGAAATTTAGAGAACGCTTGTTATAATAGGGGTGCAGCGAACAGACATCCCGTGTGACGCGTGAATCTCTCTTCCTATTATTAATGAGACGCAGTCACACATGAAATGGAGGAAAAAAGCGATGGATTACGCAAAAGAATCATTAAAAATGCACTATGAATTACGCGGAAAGCTTGAGGTCACTTCCCGGGCGGCCGTAGATACAAAAGATGCCTTGAGTCTTGCCTATACACCGGGTGTGGCGGCGCCGTGCCTGGAAATTCAGAAAGATGTCAACAAGAGCTACGAGCTGACCAGAAGATGGAACACGGTAGCTGTTGTTACAGATGGAACCGCAGTTCTCGGACTTGGAGATATCGGCCCGGAGGCCGGCATGCCGGTCATGGAAGGAAAATGCGTGCTGTTTAAAGAATTCGGTGGTGTCGATGCAATCCCGCTCTGCGTGCGCAGCAAGGATGTGGATGATATTGTCAATACCGTGCGTCTTCTCGCAGGAAGCTTCGGCGGTGTCAACCTGGAGGACATCTCCGCACCGAGATGTTTTGAGATCGAGAAGAAATTAAAGGAATGCTGTGATATTCCGATTTTCCACGATGATCAGCATGGAACAGCCGTGATCACACTGGCCGGTGTCATCAATGCGCTGAAACTGGTTGGAAAGAAACTGGATGAAGTCAAAATTGTTACCTCAGGAGCCGGTGCAGCCGGAATCGCCATTATCCGCCTGCTGATTTCGATGGGTCTCAAAAACGTCATCATGACAGACCGCAAAGGTGCGATTTACGAGGGACGCGACGGCCTCAACCCGATCAAAGAGGAGATGGCGAAGATCACAAACTACAACCATGAGAAGGGCACGCTTGCAGAGGTAATCAAAGGAGCCGATATTTTTATTGGCGTTTCTGCGCCGGGTACGCTCACTCCCGATATGGTACGTACGATGGCAAAAGATCCGATCATCTTTGCCTGCGCAAATCCGACGCCGGAGATTTTCCCGGACGAGGCGAAAGCAGCAGGAGCAGCCGTTGTCAGCACAGGAAGAAGCGATTACCCGAACCAGGTCAACAACGTACTCTGCTTCCCGGGCATCTTCCGCGGAGCGCTCGATGTGAGAGCATCTGATATCAACGACGAAATGAAGGTCGCAGCAGCTTACGCAATTGCCGGTCTGGTAAGCGACGAGGAACTGAATGCAGACTATATCCTCCCGGCAGCCTTTGATCCGCGTGTCAAAGATGCGGTGGCAGCAGCCGTTGCAGAGGCAGCAAGAAAGAGCGGCGTAGCGAGAATTTAAACAGAGTTTGATATAAAAGAAAACGACAGAAAAAGGCTTCCCGGACAGCAAGAAAATCCGGGAAGCCTTTTTGCGTATCATTAAGAAATTATGAAGGAAAGCAGCAGTTACATTCAGCCAGCCAGATCGTCTTCTGCCGGCAGTTCCGGTCCGGTCAGAGCGTACGGATCGAGAATGTCGTCGAGCTGTTTCTGTGTCAGCAGTTCGTCTTTCAGAACCAGAGAAGTAACACTCTCGCCCGTCTTCAGCGATTTCTTTGCAATCGAGGCCGCTTTCTGGTATCCGATATACGGGCAGAGCGCCGTTGTGATGCCGACACTCTTCGAAACGAGATCCTCGCACCGTTTCTCATTTGCGGTAATGCCGAGAATACAGTTCTTCACAAGCGTATTCACAGCGCCTGTCATCGAGGTGATGGAAGAGAACAGGGAGTAGAAGACAACCGGTTCAAACGCGTTCAACTCCATCTGGCCAGCCTCAGCCGCCATCGTGATTGTGGTGTCGTTTCCGATGACATGGAAGGCAACCTGTGTCACAACCTCCGGGATAACCGGGTTGATCTTGCCCGGCATAATCGAGGATCCGTTCTGCATCGGCGGCAGGTTGATCTCGCCGAATCCGGTTCGCGGTCCGCTGGACAGCAGGCGCAGGTCGTTGCACATCTTGGAGAGGTTGACGGCGCAGGTCTTTAACGTGTTGGAGATCGTCACAAATCCGTCGAGGTTCTCCGTCGCGTCAAACAGATCGTCCGCCTGCATCAGCGGATAGCCTGTCACAGCAGCGAGGGTCGGCACGATGTGGTGGAGATAGTAATCGGAAGCATTGATCGTCGTACCGATGGCTGTTCCGCCGAGGTTCAGGGTGAACAGCTCTTTTCTGGCGCGTTCGATCCGGCGGATATCACGCTCGATCATCGTTGCGTAAGCGTGGAAGCTCTGGCCGAGACGCATCGGAACAGCGTCCTCAAGCTGGGTTCTTCCCATCTTTAAAATGTGGTCAAATTCCTGGGACTTATCGAGCAGTGCTGCGTGGAGTGACTCGAGCGCATGCAGAAGATCCGGGAGCAGATCGAGCACGGTCAGTTTTCCTGCACTTGGGATAACGTCGTTTGTGGACTGTGCCATGTTGACGTGGTCATTCGGGTGGACAATGGTATAATCACCCTTGGTGCCGCCCAGGATTTCGATGGCGCGGTTTGCGATGACTTCGTTTGCGTTCATATTAGCACTCGTTCCGGCGCCGCCCTGGATGCCGTCAACGATGAACTGGTCTTTTAATTTGCCGGCAATGATTTCATCACAGGCATAGATAATGGCAGCCGCTTTTTCTTCCGGAAGTCTCTGTGCTTCGCGGTTGGAGATGGCAGCTGCCTTTTTAATTTTCGCCAGATTCTGGATCATGACCGGGTGGATCGGCGTTCCCGTGATGGGGAAATTCCGTTTTGCCCGCAGGGACTGTACCCCGTAGTAGGCGTCGGATGGGACTTCAAGGGAACCAATGGAATCTGCTTCAATTCTTGTTTTCATAATAATCTCCTTCTTTCTGCACGCATTGAGTTGTGTATATTGTCTGAAACAATTCTTGCTTTGCCTTTCGATACCGGAAGAATAACACCAGGGCAGAAATTTGTAAATACCGCCGCCGAAGAATTGTGGAATCTTATTTATTTTTGCATTTGATTTTAAATACCAAGGGAAAGAGGCACTTTTACTTATTTTTCGAAAGCAGTTTCCGCGAGGACACGTTTTCGTAGACAAAAAACGGCGAACGTGATATGCTGAACAGTATAAAAGTGAAAAAAACAGGAGAGCAGCGTATGAAACATGAAAAAAGCAGAAACGATGCGATGCGCCATGAGCTCGATCACATCGATGCAAAAATCTTGAATCTCCTTCGGGAAAATGCCAGGATGCCGCTGAAAGAAATCGCGGAACACGTATTTTTATCCTCCCCGGCAGTTTCCGCCAGAATTGAGCGGCTGGAGAAGGAAGGCTACATTACAGGATATCAGGTCAAATTAAATCCGGCGCTTTTGGGATATCCGATCAAAGCGTTCATCAACCTCGAGGTTGAGCCGGTTCAGAAAAAAGAATTTTATCCCTATATTGAAAAGGTCCACAATGTCGTGGAATGTAATTGCGTTACCGGTGATTACTCCATGCTCATTGAGGGCCTTTTTGTTAGTACCATTGAGCTCGACCAGTTTATCGGCGAGCTGCAGCATTTTGGACGGACGCGGACGCAGATCGTGTTCTCGACCTCCGTGGAGCACCGCCAGGTGACCGCACACGAGGCAGAAGAATAGGCACCGGTCCGCTCCGGCGGCTTTGTGTACCGAAAAAAATGCTTTGCAGGAGAATGCTTTTGTGTTATAGTGATAGAATACACAGAGCATTTTGCGCCCTTTTCGGGGCAGTGCTCCAAACGAAAAGATTCGAGGGAGGCCTGACCTTATTATGGAAGAAAAAGAAGTTGTTTCCAAAAATTTTATCGAGCTTGCGATTGACAAAGATCTGGCAGAGGGCGTTTACGACCATGTCTGCACACGATTCCCGCCGGAGCCAAACGGCTATCTTCATATCGGACATGCAAAATCCATCCTGTTAAACTACGGTTTATCACAGGAGTACAACGGAGAGTTCCACATGCGTTTCGATGATACAAACCCGACGAAAGAGAAAACCGAGTTTGTTGATTCCATTAAAGCCGATATCCAGTGGCTTGGTGCAGACTGGAAAGATCATCTGTACTACGCATCCGATTATTTCCCACAGATGTATGAGGCAGCCGTAAAACTGATCAAAAAAGGAAAAGCATTCGTCTGCGATCTGTCCGCAGAGGAGATCCGTGAGTACCGCGGAACCTTAACCGAGCCTGGAAAAGAGAGCCCGTACCGCAATCGTTCCGTAGAGGAAAACCTGGACCTGTTCGAGCGCATGAAAAACGGCGAGTTCGAGGACGGAAGCAAAGTACTCCGTGCGAAAATCGATATGGCATCACCGAACATCAACATGAGAGACCCGGTTATCTACCGTGTAGCCCATATGCATCACCACAGAACCGGCGATACCTGGTGCATCTACCCGATGTACGACTTCGCGCATCCGATCGAGGACGCCATCGAAGGCATTACCCATTCTATCTGTACGCTGGAGTTTGAGGACCACCGTCCGCTGTACGACTGGGTTGTACGCGAGCTGGAATATCCGATGCCGCCGCGCCAGATTGAGTTTGCAAAGCTGTATCTGACCAACGTGGTTACCGGAAAACGTTACATCAAAAAGCTGGTAGAGGACGGCGTGGTAGACGGCTGGGATGACCCGCGTCTCGTATCCATCGCAGCACTCCGCCGCAGAGGCTTTACACCGGAGTCCATCAAGAAATTCGTAGATCTGTGCGGTGTATCAAAAGCAAACAGCTCCGTTGACTATGCGATGCTGGAGTACTGCATCCGCGAGGATCTGAAGCTGAAAAAAGCCCGTACCATGGCAGTCTTAAATCCGGTGAAACTTGTCATCGACAACTATCCGGAAGACCAGATTGAGATGCTGGAAGTACAGAATAACCTCGAGAATCCGGAGCTTGGCAGCCGTCAGGTACCGTTCGGAAGAGAACTGTACATCGAGCGCGAAGACTTCATGGAGGAGCCGGTCCGCAAATACTTCCGTATGTTCCCGGGCAATGAAGTCCGCCTGATGAACGCATACTTCGTCACCTGCACCGGATGCGAGAAAGACGAGAACGGAAATATTACCGTAATCCATGGAACGTACGATCCGGAGTCCAAGGGAGGAAATTCCCCGGACGGAAGAAAAGTAAAAGGAACAATCCACTGGGTAGCAGCAAAGACCGCTGTCAAAGCAGAGTGCCGTCTGTACGAAAACCTGATCGACGAGGAGAAGGGCGTTTACAACGAGGATGGTTCCATGAACCTGAATCCGAATTCCCTGACCGTATTAAAAGAGTGCTATCTGGAGCCGTCTTTAAAAGATGCGAAAGCATATGACAGCTTCCAGTTTGTCAGAAACGGATTCTTCTGTGTAGACGCAAAAGATTCCAAAGAGGATGCGCTGGTGTTCAACCGTATCGTATCTCTGAAGAGCTCTTTCAAGCTGCCGGCAGCGAAATAAATAAGAATTTTGAAATGGAACAGAGCAGCCGCCTGGATGAAACCGACATCCCAAGCGGCTGTTCTTTTTGTCAGGGAGATGGGAAGATGAATGAATTGACGATTTCGCTGGATCCGCATCGGAAGACACCGCTCTATGAGCAGATCTACGGTTTTATCCGCGAGGAAATCCGCGGCGGACGGATCCGTGCAGGGGAGCGGCTGCCGTCGGCGCGGGCGCTTTCGGGCTATCTGTCGGTGAGCCGGAGTACCGTGGATCTGGCGTATGAGCAGCTGGTATCCGAAGGGTATCTGGAGAGTGTGCCGTGCAAAGGCTACTTTGTCTGTGAGATTGAGGGGCTGTACCGCCTCGATGAAAAGAAAGAGGAGACAAAGGAGGATGATGCCGCGGAACAGATGCCGTTCCACTACGATTTTGCCGTGACCGGCACGGCGCCGGGCGGATTTCCGCAGAACAGCTGGAAGAAGATCTCGAAAGAAGTCCTGCTGGACGCAGATGACAGCCTGTTCCAGCTCGGGGATGCGAAGGGCGAGCACGGTCTTCGGGAGGCAATCCGCGACTATCTGCACCACGCACGCGGCGTGAACTGCCGCACAGAGCAGATCATCGTCGGAGCGGGAAATGATTATCTGCTGATGCTGCTTTCGGTGATCTTAGGGCGTGGCCATAAAGTGGCGATGGAAAATCCGACCTACATCAGTGCCTACCGCTGTTTTGCGAAGCTCGGCTATGCGATGTGTACGATTTCGATGGACGAAGCGGGCATGCGGCCGGCGGAGCTGGAAAAAAGCGGGGCGGATCTGGCGTACATCATGCCGTCGCACCAGTTCCCAATGGGCATGGTCATGCCGATGAAGCGGCGGATGCAGCTCCTTGCGTGGGCATCGAGGGAAAATGGGCGGTATCTGATTGAGGATGATTACGACAGTGAATTCCGCTACAAGGGCCGCCCGATCCCGGCACTGCAGGGCAATGACACAGAGGGAAAAGTGATCTATCTTGGAACGTTTTCGCGGGCGATTGCGCCGTCCATCCGCATCAGCTACATGGTGCTGCCGGAGACGCTGCTGCCTGCCTACGAGGAGAACGGAAGATGCTTTTCCGCGACAGTTTCGAAGACGGACCAGAAGATTCTGGAAGAGTTTATGCGGAGCGGCGCGTTCGAGCGCCATCTGAACCGGATGCGTGCACAGTATAAAGGGAAACACGACCTGCTGATCCGGCTTCTGAAGGAGTTTGGGCGGGAGTACACGGTGTCCGGCGAGAATGCGGGAGTCCATGTGCTGGTCCACCTGCCGAGAGGACTTTCCGAAGCGGAGGCGGTGCAGCGGGCAAAAGAGGATGGCGTGCGCGTGTACGGGCTGGAACGGTACTGCATCGGCGCTGCCGCAGATCCCGCACAGGGCGGCACAGTGCTGCTTGGGTACGCCGGGCTTTCTGAGGAGGAGATTGCAGAGGCAGCTGCGATTCTGAAAAAGTGCTGGAATGCGTGAAAAAAGATATGAAAAAAACGGATTGCTTCGCCAGTAACAAAAGCTGACGGAACAATCCGTTTTTACTGTTTGATAGAGAGTTACAATGCGGACAGGATCAGCAGCCCAGCTCTTCGGTCAGCTCGCAGATCTCATCGATGATCGATCCAATCGTCTCGATCGTATCGAGAAGCGGTGCATCCGTCGAGATATCAACGCCGGCCATTTTTGCCAGCTCTTCCGGTGTCTTCGTGCTTCCGGCGGTCAGTACCTTTTTCCAGTCATCGACAGCGGTCTGGCCTTCGGCTTCGATGCGCTTGCAGACCTGTGTGGCAACGGTCAGTCCGGCGCTGTAGGTGTAGGAGTAAAGTCCCATATAGTAATGCGGCTGGCGCATCCAGGTGAGCGCTGCGTCATCGGAAATTTCCACATCATCGCCCCAGAATTTCTGCAGGGTCTCTTTCATAATGCTGCTTAACGTCTCAGCCTGTACGCTGTCGCCGGCATCGATGAGCTTGTAAACCTCGCGCTGGTAAGCAGCCTCCATCAGATGAGTGACGAAGTTATGATAATATGTGTTGCTGATCATACAGCTTAAAACCCAGCGGCGGAACCGTTTGTCCGGGGTCGTTTTCAGCAGATAATGAGCCATAAGAAGCTCGTTCATGGTAGACGGCGCCTCGACAAAATAAGAGGAAACCTCGGTATCGAGAATCGCCTGTGCGCCGTTGCAGAGACGGAAATGGCCGGCGTGGCCGAGTTCATGCGCCAGCGTGAAAACATCTGCCATGCGGTTATTCCAGCTTAAGAGAATAAAGGAACCTTTTCCGTACGGGCTGGCACAGAAGCCGCCGGTGGATTTTCCCTGGTTCTGTGCAAAGTCAACCCAGCGTTTTTTGTAGGCCTCCTGAATCATGGAAACGTAATCATCACCGAGAATGGCAAGACCTTTTTCGATGTACTGTTTTGATTCCTCGATCGTGACAGACGGATCGTACTCCGGGTCGACGGCGATTTTCAGATCGGCGAAGGTCATGCGGTCAAGGTTGTGGACCTTTTTCAGCAGGCGGGCATATTTGCGCATATGCGGAGCCAGGCGGGTGGTGATGAGATCGATCTGGCGGTTGTACAGCTCACGGCTGACCTGCTGCGGGAACAGCAGAGAATCGATGACGGAATCGAAGCCGCGCAGCGTGGCCATGGTCTTTTCTGTCTGCAGCTGGGCATTGTAAGCAGCTGCCGTTACATTTTCGTACTGTCTGATTTTTGCAGAAAAGGCGGAGAATGCACTGCGGCGGATATCGGTGTCTTTTTCGTACTCGTAATTATCCTCAAACAGGGAGTAGCCGAGCGGATATTCTTTTCCGTTTACGGTGAAAGAATCAAATTTCATATCGGCAAGCTTTGCCATGTTGTAGATCTGGTACGGAGCCGAGAAGGTCTGGGACAGAGCGGAAATGGCACGCTCGGTTTCCGGGCTCAGGCGGTGTGCCTTGTTGCGGAGAATCTCGGCGAGATAGCAGCGGTTCGTATCTGACTGCTGCATGGCCTCGTTCAAAACATCCTCGGACTGTTCGGAAAGCTCGCTCTCGATAAAGGTGAGACGGCTGAAAATCTCAGAGATCAGGCTGTTGATGCGGTCGTTGCGCGTCTGGTTTGCACTGTTGTAATAGTCGACAGAAACGGCGAGATCGCAGTAGTTGGCGGTCAGTGTGATCAGACGGTAGACCTCCTGGTAATCGTCGAGGCAGTGGTTGATCGTGGCTGCATCGGTGAGGTTTCCTTTGTAGGATGCTTCCATAGAAAGACTTAATTCTTTCATTTTCTGCGCATCAGCCAGCATGGCCTCCTCGGTTGGATAAATTAAAGACAGGTCCCAGGTAAGTTCTACAGGAACGTCATCGCGTTTTGCAAGTTCCATAACAATCTCCTTTCCATAAAAAAGGGGAGGTTTCCCTCCCCAGGAATTACTTCCTTATGTTTCTATATTCTGTTTTTGGGTTTTATTCTGCGGTTACTTCGCTTTCTTCCTGCGGAGAAACTTCACGATCCGCAGCAGACGGTGTTTCTTCTGCGGCGCCTGCAGTTTCTTCTGTTGTTTCTTCCTCGCAAGAATCCGCTTCATCATCGCCAGATTCCAGATCCGGTGCAGCATCCTCCGCACCTTTCGTTTTCGGAAGGGTCGTATAAGTACGTTCAGCAGGAGCAGGCTCTTCCTCTTCAAATTCGTCTTTAAAATCGTCAAAATCTGTTTCAAGATCTGCTTTTCCTTTCCGGATAAAATAGACTGCCGCACCGCAGGCTGCGCCGACAGCGGCAGAAGCCAGAGTAAGCAGAATACGTTTTGATTTCCGTGACATCTCGATTCAAGTCTCCTTTCAAATGCCGTCCTTTGAAACTATTGTAATACAGTTTCAATAAAAAAGAAAGTAAAATCTTACAGAATTCGGAAAAAGTGCCAAAGAAAACAAGAAAAAGAAGGTTTCCTGACACAGAAACAGAATCAGGCAAGGATAAACTTACGAAGAATCTCCGCCACGCCGCTGTGATTGCAGTCGTTTTCCGTGATATAATCGGCACTCGCCTTTACGGCATCGGTCGCATTTTTCATGGCGGCACCGACGGCAGCTGCCTCGATCATCGAAATATCATTTTCCTGATCTCCGGCAGCCACGGTGTTGGCAAGCGGAATCTGAAGAAGCTCGCAGAGTTTTTTCACGGCATGGCCCTTGGAAACGTGTTCCGGGACATGCTCGAGATAATGCGGGCTGGAGTAGAACATCGAAATTTTTCCTTTTGCCCACGGCTCCATGGCAGCGCGGTAAGCGTCCATTTTTGCACGGTCGTGGAGATCAATCACGATCATCTTGCACGGCTCCTTGGCGAGGTGTTCCGGCAGAAGCGGATCCTCCACAACGGGAATGTGGATTGCCTGCGTGTAAATACGCGTTTCCTCGCCCGCATGGCGGCAGAGAAGAGAGGTGTCGGAGTAGGTGTGGCAGTAGAGGCCTGCCTCCTGCGTTTTTTCAAAGATCACGCGTGCATATTCGAGCGGAATCGTGCGGCGGTACAGCGTTTTCTTTGCCGCGCAGTCGTAAATCAGTCCGCCGTTGAATGCGATGGCATAGCAGCCTTCGCGGTCGAGTCCGAGCTCTTTTAAGATCGGCAGAAAGCCGGAGAGCGGGCGGCCGGTGTTGAACACAATTTTGTGGCCGGCGGCAAGTGCCTCTGAAATGGCATCCATGTTTTCTTTTGTCACCTGCTTTTCGGAATTCAGCAGGGTATCGTCCATATCGGTAAAAAATATTTTCACAGTCTGATTCATATTCTCTATTTTCCTTTCCAAGAATCTGAAAAACAGCTTCATTTTATCACAAAGTGCAGGAAAAGAAAATATGGTTGCGCAGGGAGAAAATACAGGATATAATGATTGCGGACAAGAAGAGAGAGAAGAAAGAAAATCGAAGAACAAAAGAGACAATGAAGGGAAGTCAGAATATGATAAAAGCTTGTATCTTTGACCTGGACGGCACCATCGCAGACACTGTAGAGTCGATTGCGCACGCAGTCAACCGCGTTCTGGAACATTTTGGACTTGTGCCGCGCCCGGTAGAAGCCTTCAACTTTTACGCCGGAGACGGTTTCGATCTGGCAGTGGAGCGCGCTTTAAAAGACGCCGGAGATGCAGAACTCAACTATCTGCAGGAGGGCATCCGCCTTGGCCGCGCGTGGTTCAACGAGGACCCGCTGTATCACGTAAAACCGTATCCTAATATGCGGGAAACCCTGACCGCGCTGCGGGAAGAAGTTCCGATTGCCGTATGTTCCAACAAGCCGCACGAGGCGGCCATCCACGTCGTGGAGAGCGTGTACGGACCGGGCTTTTTCAACCGGATTCAGGGGCAGACCGCAGAAATCCCGAGAAAGCCGTCTCCGATCGGTGCGCTCGCGATTGCAGACGCACTCGGCGCCAGACCGGAAGAGTGCCTGTACTTTGGCGATACCAATACGGATATGCAGACCGGAAACGCCGCAGGCATGTTTACCGTTGGTGTGACGTGGGGATTCCGCCCGCGCCAGGAGCTGATCGACAACCATGCGATGGAGCTGCTCGACCGGCCGGAGGAAATCTTAACGCTTTTTCACAGAAAGAATCAGGAAAAATAAAACGAACAGAGGAGAAAACCAGAATGGGAGAATATACTGAAGAATGCATCAACACATTTTTAATGAATCAGGGCCAGTTATTCGACGAGCCGGTGGCTGAAAATTACGATGAGGCAGAGGCCTTTCTGGAGGACTGCCTTGCAGTCGTTGCCGACAATCTGGACGACGTGCGCGCCTACATGGAAGAAGAGGGCATGGACGTGGAAGAAATGTCGGATGCAGAATTAGAAGAGCAGAGCGAAGTCTTTGCCCTGCCGGACGGCCAGTATCTGATCGTGATGGGATAAAAAACGAGAGGAAATTAAAAAAGAATGAAATATGATGTCATTATTATCGGCGCAGGCCCGTCAGGTATTTTCTGTGCCTATGAACTGCTGAAAGAAAAACCGGATCTGAAGGTGCTGATGATCGAAAAAGGACGTTCGATCGAGAGCCGTCAGTGTCCAAAGAGAAAAACGAAAAAATGCGTGAACTGCAAACCGTGCTCGATCACAACGGGATTTGCCGGAGCAGGCGCATTCTCCGACGGAAAGCTTTCTCTTTCCCCGGATGTCGGTGGAAATCTGCCGGAGATTTTAGGATATGAAAAGACGGTTGAGCTGATCCATGAGTCCGACCAGATCTATCTGGATTTCGGCGCAGACAAGAATGTTTACGGTGTCGATAAAGAAAAAGAGATCCGTGAGATCCGCCGCAGAGCGATCAACGCCAACCTGAAGCTGATCGAATGTCCAATCCGCCATCTCGGAACTGAGGAGGGCTACAAGATTTACAGCCGCCTCGAGGATCACTTAAAAGAGATCGGCGTGGAAATGAAATTCAACACGATGGTCAATGATATTACGATCGAGGACGGCCGTGCGACAGCTGTAACACTTGAGGACGGAACGGTTTACGAGGCAGATGAGATTGTCTCCGCAGTAGGCCGCGAGGGAGCCGACTGGTTCTCACATATCTGCAACGGCCACGGCATCGAGACCGAGGTCGGAACCGTCGATATCGGTGTCCGCGTGGAAGTCCGCGACGAGGTCATGGAGTTCCTGAACAAGAACCTGTACGAGGCAAAACTCGTTTACTATACCCCGACTTTTGACGACAAAGTGCGTACCTTCTGTACGAACCCGTCCGGTGAGGTGGCAACTGAGTATTATGAAAACGGTCTGGCAGTTGTAAACGGTCACGCCTACAAATCCCAGGAGTTCAAGACAAACAACACGAACTTTGCCCTCCTGGTA
Source organism: Blautia sp. AM29-29 (assembly GCF_003480555.1). Taxonomy (NCBI): domain Bacteria; kingdom Bacillati; phylum Bacillota; class Clostridia; order Lachnospirales; family Lachnospiraceae; genus Blautia; species Blautia sp. AM29-29. The sequence continues at coordinate 64,394 of NZ_QUJD01000016.1, read as the reverse complement.
TCCAAGAACTTTACGAAACCATTTAAAACCCCGATCGAGTACGGCAAACAGATCGCACAGCTTTCCAACATGCTCTGCGACGGCAAGATCCTCGTTCAGACGTACGGCGATTTCAAACGCGGAAGAAGAACGACAGAAGAGCGTCTCTGCCGCAATAACCTGATCCCGACCTTAAAAGATGCCGTTCCGGGCGACCTTTCCCTGGTATTCCCGCACCGTATCATGGTCGACATTGCCGAGATGATCGAAGCCCTCGACAAAGTAACACCGGGTATCGCCAGCGATGAGACACTGCTGTACGGCGTAGAAGTCAAATTCTATTCCAACAAAGTTGTCGTAGACAAAGACTTCTGCACCAGCGTCAAAGGCCTCCGCGCCATCGGCGACGGCGCATCCGTAACCCGCGGCCTCCAGCAGGCAAGCGCAAACGGACTGTCGGTTGCGAGAAGCATTCTGAAAAGCATGAAATAAGAGAGAACGAAAAAAGATCCTTCGTCTGTGAAATGAGACGGAGGATCTTTTTTGCGCCGGAAAGAGGGGTGTTTCAGATTATATGCCGTACAGCTTCCGGAACTGCTTCGGCGTTGTCCCGGTCTGCTGGCGGAAAACCGAGATAAAGTAGCTGACATCGCGGTAGCCGCAGAGAGCGGCGATGCCGTCGAGCGTAGTGTAGGGACGGCTGATGAGAAGCTCCTTGGCGCGGCTGATGCGCAGAACGCTGATGTACGAGCGGACAGAGCTGCCGACAAAACGCTGGAACAGGCGTGTCAGATACTGCGGTGTGATATGGAGCTGTTCCGCGAGATCATCCACATTGAGCGGGTTGGAAAGATGACTTTCGATTTCCTGCATTGCCGGGCGGACATACTGGAGATACAGCGGATGCTCCGTCCGGGAAAGGCCGGTGCGGAGCTGGGAAAGGCGTGTCAGGAACTCAAAGCATCCGACGGAGAGCGCAGCATCGTCGATGTCATTTTTCAGAAAATGTGAGTCGATTATGCGGTCAATCCATTCCTGAAACCACGCGCCCTCTGAGGCCGGAACGAAAAGATACGGCGAGACGGCACAGATTTTATAGAGATCATCGGAGAGCTTTCCGTCAAAGGTCAGAAAGGATGTAAACCACATCCCGCTGCCGTCGTTTTCGCGGTATTCATGCGGCACATGCGGAGCAATCAGAACACCATCACCTGGTTTCAGCAAAAGTTCCTGACCTTCGAGGGTCAGCAGCCCTTCGCTGCGTTCCGTCTGAATCCAGTGATATAAGGGGAATCCGTTCGGGCGCACAACGGGCTCCTGCAGCCAGCGGTTGCCGATGCTGTCAGCGGAGAGGGAAAAATCAGAGGCGGATGGTTTAAAAAAAATAGGCATAACAGTCAGTTCCTTTCTGAAAGAAAAGTCTAAAATAAGATTCCGGAATGAGTTTCGAAAATTCATACTTTTTAGACAAGCATATCATACTTTTCTCACAAAGACCAGTATATAATAGAGCCATCAAAACGAGATATCCAAACACAGGAGGAATCAAAAAAATGCAGCCAAAATTCAAAAAAATGTTATACGGAGGAGACTACAACCCAAACCAGTGGCCAAAAGAGATCTGGGATGAGGATATGAAACTTTTCCATCAGGCCGGCATCAACAGCACCACGATCAACGTATTTTCCTGGGCAAAAATCCAGCCGTCCGAGAATGAGTACGACTTTACAGAGCTCGATGAGATCGTAGACACCCTGACAAAAGAGGACGTCCAGATCGTCATGGCAACATCCACCGGCGCACTCCCGGCATGGATGGTACACCGTTATCCGGAAGTGGCAAGAACCGATTTCGAAGGACGCCATCACAAATTCGGTCATCGCCACAATGCCTGCCCGAACAGCCCGGTTTTCCAGAAATATGCAAAACGCCTGGCAGAAAAACTGGCAGAGCGTTACGGCGACAACAAAAACATCGTCTGCTGGCACATCAGCAATGAGTACGGCGGCGAGTGCTACTGCGAGAACTGTGCAAAAGCGTTCCGCGTATGGCTGAAAGACAAATACAAAACACTCGATGAAGTCAACAAGGCATGGAACATGGAGTTCTGGGGCCACACCATCTACGACTGGGACGAGATTGTACCGCCGAACGATCTGGGAGACGGAATGCCATGGGGAAGCGGCACTGCATTTGCAGGAATGTCCCTCGACTACATGCGTTTCAACTCCGACGGCATGCTGAACAACTACAAAATGGAGCGTGACGCGATCCGCAAATACGACAAAGAAACACCGATCACCACAAACCTGATGGGAACGTACAAAGGTCTCGACTACTTCAAGTGGGCAAAAGAAATGGATATCGTATCCTGGGACAACTACCCGAGCTACAATACACCATGGAGCCACGTAGCTATGACCCACGACCTGATGCGCGGCCTCAAAGACGCACCGTTCATGCTGATGGAGCAGACTCCGAGCCAGCAGAACTGGCAGCCGTACAACTCCTTAAAGAAACCGGGCCAGATGCGCGCACAGAGCTATCAGACCGTTGCACACGGCGCAGACACGATTCAGTTCTTCCAGCTGAGAAGAAGCGTCGGCGGATGCGAGAAATTCCATGGTGCTGTTATCGCACACGCAGGAACCGCAGATACCCGTGTCTTCCGTGAGGTAACCCAGCTCGGAAAAGAACTGGAGAAAATCGGAAGCCGTGTGATGGGCTCCGAGAACCACGCAAAAGTCGGCATCATCTTCGACTGGGAAAATTACTGGGCACTGGAGTACACCAGCGGACCGAACCGCGATTTACGTTACGTAGACCAGATCGAGCAGATGTACAATTACTTCTATAACAAGAACATCGCTGTCGATATGATCCCGATCGACGCGGACTTCTCCAAATATGACCTCGTTGCAGCACCGGTTCTTTACATGGTAAAAGACGGTGTGGCAGAGAGCCTGGAGGCTTATGTACAGGCAGGCGGAACTCTCATCACCACCTACATGAGCGGTATCGTCGGACAGTCGGACAACGTTCATCTCGGCGGATACCCGGGACCGCTCAGAAAAATGGCAGGCGTATGGGTAGAAGAGATCGACGCTCTTGCACCGGAGCAGAGAAACAAGATCCGTTTCGCAGACGGAACCGAGGAAGAGTGCCGTCTCGTATGCGACCTGATGCACCTCGAAGGAGCTGAAGAAATCGCACAGTATGAGAGCGATTTCTATGCAGGCATGACTGCTGTTGCAAAAAATCAGTTCGGAAAAGGAACCGTATATTATGTCGGAACCGACCTTTCTGAGAGCGGCCTTGCAAAAGTTCTTGCTATGGCAGCAGACGGCGCAGCCATCCAGCCGGTGATTGGAGAAGCAACAGCACTCGAGATCACAAAACGCCAGGCAGACGGCGAGGATCTGTACTTTATCATCAACTTCAAAGATGAGGAGATTCCGCTTCCGGTAGTCTTCGACGGAAAAGAAGATATCCTGACCGGCGAGAAAGTACAGGGCGGCGAGATGCTGAAGAAATACGATCTGCGGATTGTCAGCGTTCCGAGAGCATAATATAAAACATATTGTATAGTAGAAAGATAACAAAAAAGACACAGCAGGAGGCAGAAAGATACTTCCAGCTGTGTCTTTTTGATGCTGTGAATTTATGCGGGTGCTTAGTGGGAAAACGAAGCCCGTGCGACGATGTTCTCCATCTCGCCCCATTTCTCCTCCATATCCGCTACAAGCGCAATCTGTGTCCGCGCACGTACGAGGTTGTGCTCCGGGTAAGCGGTTTTGAAGTAGGTATCGCCCATCAGGTAATCGGCGAGAAAACGGATGCCGCATTCGAGGGTCATTAATTTTGCACCCATCGGCAGCATTTCGACTTCCGCGCGGGTCAAAGAGCCTGCGCAGCCTGCGAGAAAGCCTTTTGTATAGCTCTCAAAGAGAGGAAGGGAAAGAGACACCTTCGAGACATCCTGTTCGTCCTCAGCGGCCGTATTCGCGCCGAAGCGGATGGAATCGCCGAAGTCAAAGATCGACAGTCCCGGCATAATGGTGTCTAGGTCGATGACGCAGATGCCCTCGCCGGTTTTGTCATCAATCATAATGTTGTTCAGCTTCGTATCGTTGTGCGTTACGCGGAGCGGCAGCTCGCCCGAGGCCTTCATGCGCTCGGCTACGCCGTAATCGTCTGCGTGGTCGAGGAAAAACGCCATCTCATCCGAAACGTTTTTCAGCCGTCCTTTCGGATCCGCCTGTGCCGCCTGTAAAAGCGCCTGGTAGCGGAGCGGTGTGTTGTGGAAATCCGGGATCGTCTCGAAAAGAGAGGCTGACGGAAAATCGGAGAGCATCTGCTGGAAGCGGCCGAAAGCATTACCGGTCTCGTAAAACAGCTTTGGATCTGTCACGGCATCATAGCAGGACGCATCGGAAATAAAGAGAAATGCGCGCCAGAATTCTCCGCGCTCATCGACGAAAAACCAGGCATCGTCTGTCGTCGGAATCAGGTTCAGCGTCTCGCGGAATGGATCTCCTCCTGCGGCTGTGATTTTTTTTCGCAGAAATGATGTTACCTGTGCAATATTCTGCATCAGCTCCGTTGGATTGTGGAAAACGGTGCGGTTCATGCGCTGCAGAATCGATTTGCGGAGGACGCCGTTTTCGGTAGAGCGCACCAGAAACGTATCGTTGATATGGCCGTTCCCGTGCGGCGTCCAGTCTGTAATCGTTCCCGGGAAAGCAAATGCGTGGACAATGGAAGAGAGTTCTTCCTGTGTGTATGTAATCATCATGGGTATAAACTCCTTATTTTAATTAGAAAAACCTGATTAAGTAAAGCACACGCAGGGCGAAAAGTCAAGAAAAGGGCGCGAAACGATTGACAACGAGCGGCATTTCCGACTATAATAGACAGTAATTTAAGAAAAAACAAAACCTAAAATGCAGTGACAGGGAGGAGTACCTGGCGGCGCAAAGCAAAGAGAGGAGATGGCTGGTGAGAATCTCCGTGAGCGTGCCTGCGGAAGTAGCCCTCGAGCAGTGGACTGAACAGAAAAAGCGGACAGCAATGTTTTCCAAGTAGGCTCCAACGTAGTTCCCACGTTACCGGGATGCCGTATCGGATGAAAAAAGTTAAATCCTGTACGGAATGAGCAGAAGTGTATTCTTCTGGAATTCAGGTGGTACCGTGGATGGAAACATTCTCCCTGAACGTAAGGCACAGAAAAGGTGTTTTATGTTCGGGGATTTTTTATGCAGCAAATTTAGAACAGGAGGTTTTCATATGAAACAGATTACAGGAAACAAACTTCTGGTAAAGGCTCTGAAGGAGGAGGGTGTCGAGTATCTCTTCGGTTATCCGGGAGCCTGTACCATTGATATCAGCGATGAGCTTTACAAACAGGATGAAATCAAAATCGTTCTGCCGCGCCACGAGCAGGCGCTGGTGCATGAGGCGGATGCCTATGCGAGAACGACAGGAAAAGTCGGCGTATGCCTCGTTACCAGTGGCCCTGGTGCAACCAACCTGGTCACCGGTCTTGCAACGGCAAACTACGACAGCGTTCCGCTTGTCTGCTTCACCGGACAGGTAGCCCGCCACCTCATCGGAAACGATGCATTCCAGGAGGTTGATATTGTCGGCATCACCCGCAGCATCACGAAATACGGCGTGACGGTAAGAAACCGTGAAGATCTCGGACGCATCATCAAAGAGGCATTCTACATCGCACGCACCGGAAAACCGGGCCCGGTTCTCATTGACCTTCCAAAAGATGTCATGGCAGAGTTCGGCAGCGCAGAGTATCCGAAAAACGTCAATATCCGCGGCTACAAACCGAACACCAGCGTTCACATCGGCCAGTTAAAACGTGCGTTAAAGATGCTTTCGAAAGCAAAACGCCCGCTGTTCCTTGCCGGCGGCGGCGTCAACATCGCACATGCGCAGGAAGTGTTCCGCGAAGTGGTCGAGAAAACACAGGTGCCGGTTGTCACAACCGTTATGGGACGCGGCGCGATCTCTACGAAACATCCGCTGTTCATCGGAAATCTTGGCATGCACGGCGCGTATGCGGCGAATATGGCAGTCAGCGAGTGCGATCTGCTGTTCTCGATCGGAACACGTTTCAATGACCGTATCACCGGAAAGCTGCATGAATTTGCCCCGCACGCGCAGATCGTCCACATCGACATAGACACCGCTTCGATCTCTCGAAACATCCATGTCGATATCCCGATCGTAGCCGATGCAAAAGAGGCGATCACGAAGATGGCAGAGTACGTAGAGCCATGCTCCACATCGAAATGGCTTGCCCAGATCGATGCCTGGAAGAACGAGCATCCGCTGACGATGCGCCCGAACGGCGTGATGGGACCGCTCGATATTTTCAACGCGATCAACGAGCAGTTTGACGATGCGATTATCGTCACCGACGTCGGACAGCACCAGATGCTGACAAGTCAGTACGTCGACATTACCGAAAACCGCCAGATCATCATGTCCGGCGGCCTTGGAACGATGGGATACGGCCTTCCGGGCGCGATCGGAGCAAAAATCGGCAACCCGGACAAACCGGTCATCGCGATTTCCGGTGACGGCGGTATGCAGATGAATATTCAGGAGCTGGCAACTGCCGTTCTCGAGGAGCTGCCGGTCATCCTGTGTATCTTCAATAATGAATACCTCGGCATGGTACGCCAGTGGCAGAAGCTGTTTTACGGCAAACGGTACAGCATGACAAACCTGCGCGCCGGTGCACTTTCCCGCAGAACAGACGGAGAAGAGTACCCGGAATACACGCCGAATTTTATCAAATTGGCTGAGAGTTACGGCGCAAAAGGCATCCGCGTCATGAAGAAAGAGGATATCGCCGCAGCGTTTGAAGAGGCGAAGAAAAACACCAAGACTCCGACAATCATCGAATTTATCATCGATCCGGAGGAGATGGTTTACCCGATGATCAAGCCGGGCGGAACGCTCGAAGATATGATTATGGACTGTTAGGAGGAGAGCGCGATGAATAAGGGAATGAAAAAAAGATGGATTTCACTGTACGTAGAAAACCAGGTTGGTGTCCTTTCCAAGATTTCCGGGCTTTTTTCCGCAAAAAGCTATAACCTGGACAGCCTGACCGTCGGAACGACCGAGGACCCGACCGTATCGCGTATGACGATCGCCACGGTCAGTGACGATGAGACGTTTGAGCAGATCAAAAAACAGCTGAACCGCATGGTCGAGGTCATCAAAGTCATCGACTTCACCGACGTGTTTGTGCGCATGAAAGAGATTCTGTATATCAAGGTATTCAACTGCAGCGCAGCTGACAAAGTCGAGCTGTTCCAGATCGCTGAGACGTTCAAGGCGAAGGTCATCGACTACGGAAAAGACAGCCTGCTGCTCGAGTTTGTCCAGACGGCGACGAAAAACGATGCAGTTGTGAAGCTGATGAAAGAGGAATTCAGCAAGATCGAAGTCGTGCGCGGCGGAAGCGTCGGTATCGAGTCAATCAATGTGATGGAGCGGTAAAAGAGAGGACGTTTTTGCGTGAACGAAAAGAGTATTACCACAATTACGTTAAAAAAGATTAATAAGAAAAGTGTGTATCAGTACATCTATGAGCACCGCCAGACGGCGAAGCAGCAGATTGTGCAGGATCTGACGATGGGGCTTTCGATGCACAGCGGAACGCTCGAGCATATCTGCATCGACCCGGAAGGGCCGGAGTGCTACTGCGCTTCTTTTTATTGAAGAGTTTCTGCAGTCGGAATTTTAATTTTTAGTTATAGAATTTCAGGGATAGAAAATCCGGGAACGGAAAGTTTTACATTGCTTTCCATTCCCGGATTTTTTCTGCTTTTTATCAGTGTTCGTTTTTAGATAAACATCGCATAAATCGACGCTCCGACCACAGTCAGAATACCTGCAACTGCAATCGAAAGGCTGCTCATCGCGCCCTCGACATCGCCCATCTCCATGGCCTTCGCCGTACCGATCGCATGGGAGGCCGATCCGATACTGATGCCCTTTGCAATCGGCTCCTCAATGTGAAACAGCTTGCAGAGCGTCTCCGCCAGCATATTTCCCAGCACACCCGTGATGATGATAACGGCAACCGTGATCGTCACCGCACCGCCGAGCTCTTCCGAAACACCCATGCCGATGGCCGTTGTGATGGATTTCGGCAGCAGTGTTACATACATTTTATGATTCAGATTGAAGATCAGCGCCAGCGCGAGAACCACGGTAAGGCTCGTCAGCACGCCGGAGAGAATACCGGCGAGGATGGCTTTGATATTCTTTTTCAATGCCTCCATCTGCTCATACAGCGGAATCGCAAGGCAGACCGTTGCAGGAGTCAGCAGATAGCTCAAGTATTTTGCACCGTCATTATAATTCTGATAATCGATATCGAAAACAGCAAGGAATACAATGACGACTGCAATGGAAATCAGCAGCGGATTGAAAATCGGAAGCCCAAATTTTTTCTTTAACAGCATGCCGAGCTCATACGCCAGAAGGCTGATGACAACGCCGAAAAATGCAGATTCACAGAACATATTTGTCATTTTGCGTCCCCTCCTTTGTGTTTCTTTTCCAGCCGGATGACCGCCTGTGTCACGCGTCCGGACACAACCATAACGACGATGGTGCTGACGAGCGTAATCACGAGAACCGGAACGAGAACGGCTTTTAATTCACCCCAGGATTCCATCAGGCCGACGCCCGCCGGAATGAACATGACCGGCATGATCTCAATCATAAACTTGCCTGCGTCCTCGACGGCATCAAGTTTTAATGCCCCCGTCATCAGAAGCGCCAGCATCAGCACAAGGCCGTAGATACTTGCCGGAATCGGAAGCGGCAGCACGGCGTGCAGGATTTCTCCGACGAACGAAACCGCCATAATTACAAGGAACTGTCTTAATAATTTCACTTTTTCTGTTGTCCTTTCTCCCCATAACCCACATAACATCACTCCTTCTCAATGTCACGACCCCGATTATACTACCCGCATAAAAGAATTTCAACCGTAAATGTTACTGCAATTTTGGCGATTTTTGCCAAAAAAAGCAAAAAAATGCCCGCCAATCAAACGAAAAAGTGAAATCGGTGGGCATTTTAACATGATTTTTTGAGTTGATCCGATACGGAACTTTTTAAGCATTGCTTTCGGCATTTTTCCGATCCGGCAGAACGAAGATAAAGATCAGCGAACTGACAAGCAGCATGCCCGGATAGAAGAGGTTTGCCATGATTTCAAAGGCGGAGAGCTCATATTCCAGTTCATGCACCGCGGAAATCGCCACGAGCATCTGCGCGCCGTACGGCAGGATGCCCTGTGAGATGCAGGAGAAGGTATCGAGGAGCGATGCCGTTTTCCGTGGGGTGATGCCGTAGTCCTCGGACATCTGCTTTGCGATCGGGTTTGCCATGACGATCGCGACGGTGTTGTTTGCGGTCGCAATGTCGAGCAGCGCGACGAGAATGCCGACACCGAGCTGGCCGCCCTTTTTTCCGCGGAAGATTTTGTGAATGGCACGAAGCAGGACAGTAAAGCCGCCGTTTTCCCGGATCAGCGCGCACATCGCAGCGACAAGAATCGCAACCATACATGTCTCAAACATACCCGAAGTGCCGCTTCCCATGCTGGAGAGCATATCCAAGAGCGTCGTCTGTCCCGTACCGAGCATGATAACGGCACCGGAAGCAATACCGATAAGGAGTACGACAAACACCTGAATGCCCGCGATGCCGCCGATCAGCACGAGCAGGTACGGAACCATCTGCAGCAGATGGTATTCGTGGACGATCGGTGTGCCCGGCGCCTGTCGGAAGGAGATTACAAGGATCAGCGCCAGCGTGGCAAGAGCAGCCGGGAGAGCGATCCAGAAGTTTTCGCGGAACTTGTCTTTCATCTCGCAGCCCTGTCCGTTGCAGGCGGCGATTGTCGTGTCGGAGATGAAGGAGAGGTTGTCGCCGAACATGGATCCGCCCATGACGGAGGCGACGCAGAGCGCCAGCGAAAAGCCGGAGGTCTCGGCAACAGCAGCGGCGATCGGCACGAGAAGCGTGATCGTTCCGACGGAGGTTCCCATGGCCGTGGAGACGAAGCAGGCAACGACAAAGAGCACAGCGACGGCATATTTTGCCGGAATCCAGGAGAGCATGAAATAGGCAACGCTCTCTGCACTGCTCCTTCCGACAACGCCGACAAACGTGCCTGCGGCGAGGAAGATCAGCAGCATTGTGATGATGTTTTTGTCCCCGATGCCCTGTCCCATGAGGGCGAGCTTTTCTTCAAACGGGACACTGCGGTTCTGCAGACAGGCGACGAGGATCGCTGTCAGAAACGAGACGACGATGGGGATGTTGTAGAAGCCCATCGGAATTTTTAAAATATACTCGGAATAAATGCCGAACCCCAGATAAAACACCAGAAAAACGGCGATCGGGAGCAGGGCGGATGGCTTTCCTTTTTTCATAGAAATAAATACCAGACCTTTCGTGTGATTTTCCTTATTTTTTAATAGGGCGAATAGAATTATTCTATCATCTGGATCAGAAATCGTAAAGTAAAAAAGCAGGAAAAAACACGCCGGACATCTGGTAAATTCCAGAAATCCGGCGTTTTTTATAAGAGGTGCGTTTTGCTGTGCCTGTGCTTTATTATTTTGCGAGGAGCATCATAATCTGATTACTTCTGCTTACGAATTTTGTCATCTCGTCCGGAGAGAGCGGTTTGTGGCTGATCATTGCCAGATCATACAGCTGCTCGCAGAACAGGGATGTGTTGCCGTTCTCGCCATTCTCCAGAATGTACTGAACAAGCGGATGTTTTGCATTCAGGATCAGGGTTTCCTGTCCGCCGAACATGGACGGATCCATGCCGGTCATGCCGTACATCTTCATCATATCCTGCATCCGGCGGCTCTCCTCGGAAAGCGTTACCATGGAGGATACATTTTCGTCTTTCAGGTTCTCAACTTTGACGTTCAGATCTTTCTTGTCGAGGACTTTGCGGAAGAGATCGGTCAGAGTATTTGTAGCGTCGGTCAGATCCTCACCGGACTCGTCTTTCATATCGTTGGTCAGATCTGCATCGATGCGCTGGAAAGTTACATGCTCGTTGTAACGCTCTGCATGGGTGATGAAAGCGGAGTCGATGTTGTGTTTCAGGATGACAGCATCCATGCCCTGACTGCGGAACATGTTGATATACTGGCTCTGCTGAACTTCGTCGGTGACGTAGTAAACAGTCGTTTTTTCCGGCTCTTTCTTCTCGTCAGCGTTTTCCGTATTTTCGGTATTCTCCATAGTTTCAGCCTTCTCTTCGGTGTTCTCTGCAGGAGCTTCTTCTTTCTTATTCTCGTTGATGCAGTCCTCAAGAGTCAGATATTTTCCGTCGATGTTCTTGAACAGAATATAGTCCATCATCTTCTTGGAGAATTTCTCGTCCTTGATGCATCCGTATTTGATGAATGGGTTGATATCATCCCAGTATTTCTCGTAATTCTCACGGTCGGTTTTGCACATGCCGGAGAGCTTGTCAGCGAATTTCTTGGAGATGTACTCGGAGATCTTCTTGACAAATCCGTCGTTCTGCAGTGCGCTTCGGGATACGTTCAGCGGCAGATCCGGGCAGTCGATGACGCCTTTTAAGAGCATCAGGTATTCCGGAATGACTTCTTTGATGTTGTCGGCAATAAATACCTGGTTGTTGTACAGCTTGATGGTTCCCTCGATGGAATCGTACTCGGTGTTGATACGCGGGAAGTAGAGGATACCTTTGAGGTTGAACGGATAGTCCATGTTCAGGTGGATCCAGAACAGCGGCTCGCGGTAGTCGTTGAAGACTTTGCGGTAGAATTCTTTATAATCCTCATCGCTGCACTCGTTTGGATGTTTGGTCCACAGCGGGTGGATATCACTGATGGAAACCGGGCGTTTGTTGATTTTTACTTTCTCTTTTGCCGGAGAAACCTCAACCTGCTCTTTGGTTCCGTCTTCTTTTTCTTTCTCTTCGTATTTTGCATCTTCATGGATATGCTCAACAACAACATCGTCCTCTTTTAATTCGCCTTCCTCGATGGTCTCGTATTCCTGCGGTGCGTTTGCTTTGGACAGGAAAATTTCAACCGGCATGAAGGAGCAGTATTTTTCCAGAACTTCGCGGACACGGTATTCGTTTGCGAATTCCAGGCAGTCCTCGTTCAGGAACAGAGTGATTTCGGTACCAACAGTTGTCTTGCTGCCCTCGGACATATCGTACTCGGTGCTTCCGTCACAGGTCCAGTGTACCGGGGTGGATCCTTCTTTATAGGAAAGAGAATCGATGTGAACTTCATCTGCTACCATGAAAGCAGAGTAGAAACCAAGACCGAAGTGGCCGATCATCTGATCTGAATTCGTTTTGTCTTTGTATTTCTCCAGGAATTCGGTAGCGCCGGAGAAGGCGATCTGGGTAATATATTCTTCGACTTCGTCTGCGGTCATACCGATACCGTTATCGATGAATTTTAAGGTTTTCTCATCCGGGTTTACAATCACCTGAATGGCTGCTTTGTAGTCATCCGGAAGTGCATATTCACCCATGCCGTCCAGTTTTTTCAGTTTGGTGATGGCATCGCAGCCGTTGGAAACGAGCTCGCGGACGAAGATATCGTGGTCGGAATACATCCATTTTTTGATAATCGGGAAAATATTGTCGCTGTTGATTGAAAGATTTCCATGTTTCGCACTCATGAGAAACACACTCCTTTTCTTATAAAAATATTTTGATCCAGCAAAGCGGGAATATCATGCTTTTTTAGATGTCTGCAGCTTTTTTACTGCTCTGATAGTTATAGTAATACTGGCACAGGGAAAAGTCAAGGGGAAATTAGCACTCGAGAAAAAAGAGTGCTAACAGAACGACGGAAAGTATTGAATTTACTGGTATTACGGTACTTTCTAAACTTTTTGTAAAGTCTGATCAGAAGGGCTGCGCAGTTGTTTCTGGAGAATGGATATGCTACAATGAAAAAGCATAGAAGCGTTTCGAACAGAAAGATTCCGAGGGTACATAAAAGAAAAATGGAGGAAATACATGACAAATGCGACAAAGGCGGCGCTGGAAGCGTCGTTAAAAAAGCTGCTTTTGAAAAAGCCGCTGGACAAAATTACGATCAACGATCTGACGACAGACTGCGGCATCAGCCGGATGGCGTTTTATTATCATTTTAAGGATATCTACGATCTTGTCGAATGGTCGTGCCTGGAGGATGCGACGCAGGCGCTGCAGGGGAAGAAAACGTATGAGACATGGCAGGAAGGCCTGCAGCAGATTTTTGAGGCAGTGCTCGAGAATAAACCATTTATTATGAATGTCTATCACTCTGTAAGCCGTGAGCAGATCGAAACATATCTCTTTCATCTGACGCACGATCTGCTGTACGGTGTCGTACAGGAAAAAGCAAAGGGAACCGGCATCTCCGAGGCGGATCAGAGTTTTATCGCAGATTTCTATAAGTATAGCTTTACCGGTGTCATGCTCGACTGGATCAAAGACGGAATGAAAGTGGATTACCATATGATTGCGGAAAAAATGCACCGCACGATGGAAGGAAATGTCGTCAATTCCATCCGAAATTTTGAAAAAAGAAATAAAATATAGTTACACTTTACAAAACAGGGCGGATGATAAAAATTTAATCATCCGCCCTGTTTTGTAAATGGAAAAGCGGGGAAAAATGAAGTAAGATTCAAATTGTCAACAGACAATGGCAACACAAATAGAAACTTGTAAAACAAAGAAAGCAGCATAACCTATACGAACCGGAAATTCGAAAAAACATTCCGGCAGTCGTATTTAGAAAAGAAAGGATGAACGTCTATGTCAAAAAAAGGATTAAAATTCGGAATCGCATCAGCAGCAGTCATCGGAGCTGGAGCAGCAGTGCTGCAGGCAAAAAACAAGAGTGAAGCAAAAAAAGCAGCGGAGACAACCACTGTAACATCAGAACCAAAGAATGATTACCGCAACACCGAGCGCGGAAAAGATAAGAAAAACAGCAAAGGCATTTATTACACCAACGGAAACTACGAAGCCTTCGCAAGACCGGAAAAACCGGAAGGCGTCGATGAGAAGAGCGCATACCTCGTAGGAAGCGGCCTCGCAGCCCTCGCAGCAGCGTGCTTCCTTGTAAGAGACGGCCAGATGAAAGGCGATCACATCCACATTCTGGAAGCCATGGACATCGCCGGCGGTGCCTGCGACGGTATCTACGATCCGACCCGCGGCTACATCATGAGAGGCGGCCGTGAGATGGAAAACCACTTCGAGTGCCTGTGGGATCTGTTCCACAGCATCCCGTCAATTGAGACACCTGGTGTATCCGTTCTTGATGAGTATTACTGGCTGAACAAAAAAGACCCGAACTACTCCCTGTGCCGTGCAACGAAGAACCGCGGCGAGGATGCCCATACCGACGGCAAGTTCAACCTGAGCCAGAAAGGCTGCATGGAGATCATGAAACTCTTCATGACAAGAGACGAGGATCTGTACGACAAGACGATCGAGGATGTTTTCGATGATGAAGTCTTCAATTCCACCTTCTGGCTGTACTGGAGAACGATGTTCGCATTCGAAAACTGGCACAGTGCACTGGAGATGAAGCTGTACTTCCAGCGGTTTATTCACCACATCGGCGGACTGCCGGACTTCTCCGCACTGAAATTCACGAAGTACAACCAGTATGAATCCCTGATTCTTCCGATGAAGAAATACCTCGAGGATGCCGGCGTAGACTTCCAGTTCAATACCGAAGTAACCAACGTTATCTTTGAAATCAACGATGGAAAGAAAGTAGCAAAAGCCATCGAGTGCAAAGTAAACGGCGTCGAGAAAGGCATCGTTCTCACCGAGAATGACCTCGTCTTCGTTACCAACGGAAGCTGCACCGAAGGCACGATCTACGGCGATCAGAACCATGCACCGAACGGTGATGCAGAGGTCCGCACGAGCGGCTGCTGGAGCCTGTGGAAAAACATTGCAAAACAGGATCCGTCCTTTGGACATCCGGAGAAATTCTGTTCCGATATTGCAAAGACAAACTGGGAATCCGCAACAATTACCACTCTCGACAATAAGATCATTCCGTATATCACCAATATCTGCAAACGTGATCCGAGAACCGGAAAGGTTGTTACCGGCGGTATCGTAAGCTGCCAGGATTCCAAGTGGCTTTTAAGCTGGACCATTAACCGTCAGGGACAGTTCAAAGAGCAGGATAAAGATAAGGTATGCGTATGGGTTTACAGCCTGTTCACCGATGTACCTGGCGACTATGTGAAGAAACCGATGAAAGAGTGCACTGGTAAAGAGATCACCGAAGAGTGGCTGTACCACCTCGGCGTGCCGGTTGACCAGATTCCGGAGCTGGCAGAGAACAGCGCTGTCTGCGTACCGACCATGATGCCGTACATCACCGCATTCTTTATGCCAAGAAGAAAGGGCGACCGCCCGGATGTCATCCCGGATGGCTGCGTCAACTTCGCATTCCTCGGACAGTTCGCTGAGACACCAAGAGATACCATCTTCACGACAGAGTATTCCGTTCGTACCGCAATGGAAGCTGTTTACGGACTCCTCGGCGTAGACCGCGGCGTGCCGGAAGTATGGGGCAGCGTTTACGATATCCGCGACCTGCTGGACAGCTCCGTGAAACTGATGGATGGAAAATCCCCGCTGGAAATCGAGCTTCCTGGACCGCTCAACCTGCTGAAAAAACCTCTGCTGAAACTGGTAGATGGAAATGTAGTTGGAGATCTCTTAAAAGAGCATGGAATTATCAAAGAGGATATGGTGAAATAAGAAATAGAAAATAAGTAAGAAATGCAATAAGACCTGCGCTTTCAAACGGCGCAGGTCTTATTGCGTTTCTATGCATGCTCTCAAACAATTAAGCAGAGTTCTTCGTGAAAAACAGCGCGGCACAGACGGCGGCGATGCCTCCAGCGAGCTTTGCAACGAGAAGCGGCACGACAAAATCAGGATCGGTGCCGAACGTAAATCCCATATGTGCGGCGATGGTCGATGCGGCGGAGACGAGGAAAGTTGCGTTTACAATCTTTCCGCGCTCGTCCATTTTTTCCATCATTGTGATCGCCGGAACAGGGCTGACAATGCCCATCAGAAGGCCGGCGGCACTGCTGTCGTTCATGCCGGTTTTTCTTCCAATAAAAGAGAGCGGCTTTTTGAGCACCCGCTGTAAAAGCTCCGCCGTCGGAAGGCTGCCGAGCAGTACAATGCCGATGGACGAGACGACCGCCATCGCGTCCTCCAGCGGCGCAAGGTCCGGGAGCAGCGAAAAGCCGGTCATATAGCAGAACGCGCCCGCGATGAGGCCGATCGTCGTCAGAAGCCGGATCACATCTGCAAATACCGTGAACGCGCGCACGGTCTGCTCCGGAAAACGCCAGATGCCGAACATCAGCAGAAAGCAGAAGAGGAGCACCGGGAGCGACTGAAGTACGATCTGCAGAAAAGAGAGTCCTGAGAGCAGTCCGCCGACGATCATCGTGACGGGAAGCGTGCCCGTGCCGATCAGCATGCCGCGGGAGAAAAAGAGGCGGTCGCCGCTTTTCAGCATTCCCATGCCGACCGGAATCGTAAAGGTGATGGTACAGCCAAGCGTCGCCGCAATCACAAGTCCTGCGTAGCGCACCATCTCCTGCGATGCCGAAAGCTCTCCGGCGAGCTGGTAGCCGCCCATGTCAATGGCGAGAATGCCGGCGAGAAGTCCCGCATCCAGCCCAAAAAAGTTCCAGATGGGAACGAGGGCGAAACGGAGAAAGCGGGAGAGCAGCGGGGTGAGGCAGATGATGCCCGACATGGAAAGTGCCGTCGGTCCAAGCAGCATAAAGCCCTCCTCAAACCGTTTTCCAAATCCGAAGCGATTGCCAGCGATCCGGTCGACACCGCCGAGTACCGCGCCGACTGCCATGATCCACATAATAATCTGATTCATAAAAAGAGAACCTTTCTAAATAAGTATTTTGTCTTTATATCTGTTCCTCAAATGCAATTTCATTTTTCAGCAGAAACTGGCGGACTTCCTCATCGAAGACGCGGTCGAGCGACTTGTCCATCGTAAAGATTTTGAGGGAAGTTCCGGTGGTAAGTAAGAGTTTTCCATCCTTATACTGAAAATTCAGAAAGCATCCAAACACGTTCTCTATTTCCAGCGGCAGCGCATGGTCCGCGATCATTTTTTCGCACGCCGCCTGCGGAAGCTGAAACACAAATTTGAACTGCAGGGGTGTCCGTTTTCCTTTGATGACGGAATAGCAGAACGATTTCACATCTTTCCAGAGAAGCCGCGTCCGCCCTTTTTCTTTTAAGAGCTGCGCGTCATCGGGATCGAAAAAGTCCGTGTGAAGACTGCCGTCGATGGAGAACGTCGTAAACGTTGTGATCGACGCCTCGGAGACGGGAAAGCGGTCAAATGTCTCGAGACGGAGCAGGGTGTTCATAAAATTCTTTAACTGTGTAATCTGCAGGATAATCATCCGTAGTTAAAACCAGCCTTTCTTTTTAAAATACCAAATTTCAACAGCAACAATGAGAATACAGACGCCGATCAGGATGAAGTACGCATACGGGGCAGAAAGCTCAGGCATATGCGTAAAATTCATGCCGTACCAGCCGGCGATCAGGGAAAGCGGGAAAAAGATCGTCGAGACGACCGTCAGAATCCGCATCGTATCGTTCTGATGCAGGTCGATCTGCGCCTGCTGCATCTCGCGGATCTGCAGGGCGTACTCCCGCAGCATCTGGGTGTGGTCGTACAAACGGTCCACGCGGTTTCCAAGGCGCGAAAACTGACGGGCGCATTTCGGGGGAAGAAAGTGATTTTCGTCCTCGGAGAGTATTTCGCACATGTCGAGAAGCTGCTGGTAATAGGCATGGAACACGAGCAGCTCCCGACGGATCGTGATCAGGGTCCGCTGCAGCTCTTTTGGCAGAGTGTCGAGAAGAGACTCCTCGATTGTCGCGAGGCGCTTCTCAAAATTCTGCAGATAGAGCATATCCTCCTGGATCAGCGATTCCAGAAACGAGAAAAACAGGTGGAAGACATCGGAAGTATCGAGCGGTTCTTCCGGGAAGAGGAGGCTCTGCAAAGCCGGAAGTGTCTGTTCGTCGGCTGCCAGAATAAGCTGCCCCCGGTCGAGATAAAACGCAAGCGAGAATGCAAGGTGAAGCGGATGCGTCTTGTCCGGGACGGCAAGCGATCCGACCAGGCAGTCAGGCAGCAGCTCTGCGCGGCAGTATTCGATGCGCTCCGGCTGCAGACTGCGCCGGAAAAGAGAAAATCCGGGCAGCGCCGCGCAGGCTTTGGAAGCTTCCGAAAACGAAAGCAGGGAAAGCCGGACCGAATCCGAAAAAGTCCATTCCATACGTACCACCTCCTGAAAATAAGCAATGGAAAAATATCCATAAACAAAAAAGCCGTATGACCGTAGTATACCGCAAAAAGGGGAGTGCGACAAGAAAAGGAAAAAACTTTTAACGGAAAAACTTTTATTGGGAAAAAACTTTTTGCAATGGAGCACTAAGTGTGTTATGATAAAATGTAGTTATCAAAACTACATGACAAAATATCAAAAAATTCACTGTGTCGAATTCGTCCCTAGTTCAGGAAGGTTTGAAAAAGAGCGGTGATTGGAAATACGAAACGTCCGCAGTGAGAAAAAGCGGAATCAAGTTTGGAGGGATAAAATATATGAGTTTTCACATTGTTGCAGACAGCTGCTGTGAACTGACAGCAGATATGAAAAAAAGAGGAAATATTGAAATTGCACCGCTGACCCTGGAAGTCGGCGGAGAATCCATTCTGGATGACGAGACATTTGACCAGAAATATTTTTTAAAGAGAGTAGCGGAATGCCCGGAGTGCCCGAAATCCGCCTGCCCGTCGCCGGATTATTTCCGGAAATCTTTTCTGAACGGAGCAGAACGGTGCTACGCGGTCACACTTTCCGCACAGCTCAGCGGTTCCTATAACAGCGCAGTGCTCGGTGCAAACCTGGCGCAGGAGGAGAACGAGGATCTGAAGATTCACGTATTCAATTCCAGAAGCGCATCGATAGGAGAGACCCTGATCGTGAAAAAAATCGTGGAGTGCGAGGAAGCCGGCATGAGCTTTGAGCGCGTCGTAGAGACAGTAGAACTCTATATCAGCACACAGAACACCTATTTCGTGCTGGAAAATCTCGAAACTCTGCGGAAAAACGGCCGCCTTTCCAAAACAAAAGCACTTGTTGCATCCGCGCTTAAGATCAAACCGGTTATGGGAGCCACATCGGAGGGCGATATCGTACAGCTCGATCAGGCGCGCGGCATCAACAAAGCACTGATGAAAATGGTCGATGCCATTGTAAATGACGCACAGCATGTAGAAAACAAAACGCTTGCCATCTCTCATTGCAACTGCCCGGAGCGCGCCGAGATGGTAAAAGAAGCCCTTCTGGAGCGCCTTGCGGTACAGGATGTCTTCGTACTCGATACCCAGGGCGTCAGCAGTATGTATGCAAATGACGGCGGAATTATCATTGCATTATAACTTTTCTCTTCCCTTTTTGTTGAAAATGTAGTATAATTTTCAACATGTTTGAAAGTGCCGCCGAGCACTTTTTAGAAATCAAAGGAGAAGTAGAACCATGAGTCAGGAAAAAGTTGACCGCTATAAAAAGGAAAAAGCGAACCGTGAGAAAATCATGAGACGTGAAAGATGGATCACGAGACTGGAAGTTACCGCTTTCGTCGTTGTTCTGGCTACCCTGATCGGCTGGTTCTCCGTTGCTGTTTACCAGAACTCGGTAGCAGAGAAAAAGGCGAACCGCACGACAGAAACCACAACGATGAACGTGACGGATATTCAGAATTATCTGAGCGAGACCAACACATCCAGCGACAGCAGTGCAGATGACACCAGCGACAGCTCTGATGCTTCCGATACATCTTCGGACAGCACAGCAGATACGGCAAGTGACAGCACAGCAGATTCCATCAGCGAAAGTACAGCGGAATAAGCAGAATTGTTAAAGAAAGTAAAAGCGCTTACCACAGACGGGAAAATCCCGGAGTGATAAGCGCTTTTGTTATAGAGATTTATAGCAATCCCCGAAAATAATGCAAAAAATTCAGCACCGCAGAGCGTGAATTACTGCGTCACAGATTTTCGTCGTACCCCGGTACGCCTTCAAATCTGTTCCTTGCAATTCGCGCTCTGCAGCACTGCCTTTTTTGCATTATTTTCGGGTCTTGCTATAGAAAAAACTATAAGAAACACGCTCCACGAGTTTCTTAAGTTATCGCGGCAGTCGCCAAGGTCTCGTGCAGGCACGGACTTTGGCTCGTTGTCCGCGTAAATTAAAAAACCGGAGGACATACATCCTCCGGCCTTTCGCTTATGGTTAATTAGCATTTAACAACGTTGGAAGCCTGCATTCCGCGAGCACCCTCGGTAAGATCGTAAGTAACCGCCTGACCTTCGTCAAGAGTTTTGAATCCTTCACCCTGGATAGCGGAGAAATGTACGAATACATCGTTTCCGTCTTCGCCTGTGATGAAGCCATAGCCCTTCTCTGCGTTAAACCATTTCACTGTTCCCTTGTTCATTGTGAGTTACCTCCATAAAATTAAAAAATAAGCATGATGTGGGAATGCATATGTTCCCCCATAAGCGAGTGAACTTTTGATAAAAAAATTCACTAGCTATTACAGATTATATTGAAGGTGAATGCTAATATAATCTCTAATAGCTAGTGACCACGTATTACATCTCAACATCTTCTCGATTGAGACCATTATAATCTTGCAAATCAAAAAAGTCAAGAAAAAACTCTTTATTTCAGGAAAGATTTCGTGTATTATAAAAAGGAATAAATGGTCGGACGACGGCCAGAAGAAAAGAAAGGATCAGAGAACGTAAGATGAGTATCTTAATCAAAAATGGACAGGTCATCGACCCGGCCACCCAAAAAGACGAAATCAGTGATGTTCTGATCGAAAACGGCGTTATTACACGGGTTGAAAAAGGAATCCGCGTAAAAGATGCGCAGGTAATAGATGCAAAAGGCTGCTATGTAATGCCTGGCATCATCGATATGCATGTACATCTCCGCGACCCGGGGCAGACATATAAAGAAGATATTGAAAGCGGTTCGAAAGCAGCAGCAAAAGGAGGCGTGACAACGCTGGTAGCGATGCCGAATACAAAACCGGTCATCGACAGCCCGGACCGCGTCAACTATGTAACGATCAAAGCAGACCGTTTTTCTCCGATTAATGTACTGCAGGCAGGCGCCATCACAGTAGGACAGAAGGGTGAAGAGCTCGCCGATATCGAGGGCATGGTAAAAGCCGGCATCCCGGCGATCAGCGAGGACGGAAAATCCGTTATGAACGCGCTGCTCTACAAAGAGGCCATGGAGATTGCCGCAGAGAAAAACATTCCGGTGCTGGCTCACTGCGAGGACAAGAACCTCGTAAACGGCGGCTGCATGAATGAGGATGCAAACTCGAGAGAGTGGCATCTGCCGGGCATCACAAACTCCGTAGAGAACACGATTGTTGCAAGAGATATCGTACTTGCCGCAGAGACAGGTGCACACCTGCATCTGTGTCACTGCTCGACCAAAGAGAGCGTGGATATGGTGCGTGAGGCGAGAAAGGCCGGCGTTTCGATTTCCGCCGAGGTCTGCCCGCATCACTTTACCCTCTGCAGCGACGACATCGTAAAGGGCGACACCAACTATAAGATGAATCCGCCGCTCCGTACGAAAGAGGATCTCGAGGCACTGCGCCAGGGTCTGAAAGACGATGTCTTCGATGTCATCAGCACCGATCATGCGCCGCATGCGCTGACAGAGAAACAGGAGTCCTTCAAGAAAGCTCCGTTCGGCATCGTCGGACTGGAGACGAGCGTGGCTCTTACCATCACCGAACTTGTGGATACCGAGATCATCACCCCGATGCAGATGGCGGAGAAGATGAGCTACAATCCGGCAAAAATCCTGCACCTGGACAAGAAAGGTTCTCTTGCACCCGGCATGGACGCCGATGTGGTTATCATCGATCCGGAAGCGGAGTATGTGATCGATCCGAAGGAGTTTGTTTCCAAGGGCAAAAACACTCCGTTCGGCGGCAAGAAAGTCAAAGGAAAAGTTATGGCTACCGTATGCGGCGGCAAGATTGTATACGAAGCTGAGTAATTTCTATAAGAAAAAACAGAAGAGGGAGAGTAAGCAGATGATTAACAAACTGATTGCAAACATTAAAAAAACAAATGCACCGATCGTCGTAGGTCTGGACCCGATGCTGAACTATGTGCCGGAGCACGTACAGAAAAAGGCATTTGCCGAGTACGGAGAGACACTCGAAGGAGCTGCAGAGGCCGTTTGGCAGTTCAATAAAGCGATTGTCGATGCAACATACGATCTGATTCCGGCTGTAAAACCGCAGGTTGCCATGTATGAGCAGTTCGGCGTTCCGGGAATGGCAGCGTATGAGAAGACCGTTTCCTACTGCCAGGAAAAGGGTCTCGTTGTCATCGGCGATATCAAACGAGGCGATATCGGTTCTACTTCTGAGGCGTATGCAGTCGGCCACCTCGGCCACGTGCAGGTGGGAAGCAAATCCTACGCCGGATTCCATGAGGATTTTGCAACTGTCAATCCGTATCTTGGATCTGACGGCGTAAAACCGTTCATCAAGGTCTGCAAAGAGGAGAAAAAAGGTATCTTTGTTCTGGTAAAAACCTCGAACCCGTCCAGCGGCGAGTTCCAGGACCGCATCATCGACGGATGTCCGCTGTATGAGTGGGTCGGCGAGCAGGTTGCCGCGTGGGGCGAGGAGCACATGGGCGATGATTACAGCTATGTGGGAGCTGTTGTCGGCGCTACGTACCCGGAGATGGGCAAGGTGCTGCGTAAGGTAATGCCGAAATCCTACATCCTGGTACCGGGCTACGGTGCACAGGGCGGAAAAGGAAAAGACCTCGTTCACTTCTTCAATGAGGACGGACTGGGTGCAATCGTAAACTCTTCGAGAGGTATTATCGCTGCTTACAAACAGGAAAAATATGCCGAGTTTGGCACTGAGAACTTTGCGGATGCTTCGAGAGCAGCTGTAAAGGATATGGTTGAGGATATCAGCGGGGCGCTTGCTGCTGCAAAATAAGAATACAGGGTGAAAAGCTCAGAAGGTCTGCCGGGTAGATGTTATGTCCGCCGGAGGAAATTTTGGGCTTTTCGCCGATTCAAGAAAATAAAAGGAGTGTTCAGCTTATGAAAATCAAGGAATGCTGTACTGTGGAAAGTCAGGAGTGCATTGCAAAAGGAATTTACAGCATGTGGATTTCCACGAAAGTGATTGCGAAAGAGGCGAAGGCCGGCCAGTTTATTTCTCTGTTTTCGAAGGACGGCAGCCGTCTTCTGCCGCGTCCGATTTCTCTTTGTGAGATCGACCGAGAGGGAGGAAGACTTCGGATTGTCTACCGTGTGGCAGGTGCAGGAACGGAGGAGTTTTCGCATCTGAAAGCGGGGGATGAGGTTGATATTTTAGGGCCGCTTGGAAATGGATTCCCGATCGAGGAAGGTAAGGGAAAACGTGTGATGCTGATGGGCGGCGGTATCGGTGTTCCGCCGATGCTGCAGACGGCGAAGGATCTTGGAACGGACACGATCATCTGCTGTGGTTACCGCGATGAGTTGTTCTTAAATGAGGAGTTTGCTGCGGCAGGCGATCTTCATATTGCAACGGAGGACGGAAGTGCCGGTGTGAAGGGCAATGTGATGGATGCGGTGCGCGAGGATCATCTGGAAGCAGATGTAATTTTTGCCTGCGGTCCGGCTCCGATGCTGCGTGCGATTAAGGCGTACGGTCTGGAAAAGGGAATTCCATGCTGGATTTCGATGGAAGAGAAGATGGCGTGCGGCGTTGGCGCATGTCTTGCGTGTGTCTGCCAGTCGACTGAGGTGGATGGTCATTCACATGTGCACAACAAGCGGATCTGCAAGGACGGACCGGTCTTTTTAAGTACGGAAATTGAGCTGTAAGTGACGCGAGGAGGAGAAAAAGCGATGAAGACAAGTGTGAATCTGGCGGGTGTGGAACTGAAGAATCCGGTTATGACGGCATCTGGTACGTTTGGCTCCGGCGCGGAGTACAGTGAGTTTGTGGATTTGAAGGAGCTTGGCGCGGTTGTGACGAAGGGTGTTGCGAATGTGCCGTGGCCGGGGAATCCGACGCCGCGTATTGCGGAGGTTTACGGCGGAATGCTGAATGCGATCGGACTGCAGAATCCTGGTATTGATGTGTTCTGTGAGAGGGATATTCCGTTTTTGAAACAGTTTGACACGAAGATTGTGGTGAATGTGTGTGGACGGACGACGGAGGATTACTGTGAGGTTGTGGAGCGATTGACTTCGGAGCCGGTGGATCTGCTGGAGATTAATATTTCGTGCCCGAATGTGAAGGAGGGCGGTATTGCGTTTGGACAGGATCCGAAGGCGGTGGAGGCGATCACCAGAGAAGTTAAAAAATATGCGAAGCAGCCGATTATTATGAAATTGAGCCCGAATGTGACGGATATTACGGAGATGGCGCGGGCTGCGGAAGCCGGCGGGGCGGATGTGCTGTCGCTGATCAATACGCTTACTGGGATGAAGATTGATATTGAACGGCAGAAGTTTGCGATTGCGAATAAGACTGGCGGTATGTCGGGGCCGGCGGTGAAGCCGATTGCGGTGCGGATGGTGTATCAGGTGGCGCAGGCAGTGAAAGTGCCGATTATTGGTATGGGCGGTATTGCGTCGGCGGAGGATGTGCTGGAGTTTATTCTGGCGGGGGCTACGGCGGTTTCGATTGGGACGGCGAATTTCTTTAATCCGTATGCGACTGTTGAAACGGTTCGCGGTATCGAAGAGTATATGAGAAGGCATAAGGTTGACGATATTAATTCGCTGATCGGGGCGGTGAGATAAGACGGACGGCCTCGAGCGGCTTCGCATCTGCGGTGCGGCGGGCGAGAAAAAGAGGGCGGAACTGTGGCTCAGAATGGGCACAGGGAAACGGGAACCATCCCATTTTCCTGCACCTGTTCCGGGCTCACAGTTTCTGCCCTCTTTTTCTATGCCCGCCACACGGCAGGCGCAAATTCCAGTGAGGTCTGGTTGTGTGGAGCTGAAACGAAGTAGGTCTGGATCCGCCGGGGGCGGATCGGCGTGAGAGTGTTGTGGTGGGTGCATAGTATATAGAAAATGGAAGGTGGTATGTGAGATGAAGTATGGGATCATTAAAGTGAAGCGGGCGTTTTTGTATGAGGAGAATGGGGTTGATGTGGTGGATGAGGTGTTTTTTGGATGGAGCGTGATGTGGGAAGATGAGGGGGAGTGGATTGAGGTTTGGACGCATTATGGGTATCGGGGGTGGATGGAGAGGAATTTGATTGAGGAGAAAAGCAGGGAGTGGATGGAGGAGAGGGAAAAGGCAGGGAATACGTATGTGGTGACACGCGGGTTTGCGGATGTGATGAGAGGAGCGCGGGTGCAGGCGCGGATGTTGGAGACGCTGGGACGGGGGTGTTTTGTGGAGAAAATGGAGGAGACGGAGAATGGGTATTGCAGGGTGAAGCTGGCGAATGAGATCAGTGGGTTTGTGCCGGAGGTGGCATTAAGAAAAAGACTGGATTCGGATCGGTTTTTGTGGGGAAAATCGGAAGAGAGGTTTTTTGTGGAGCAGGGGATTCCGAAGGGGTGGTCGGAAGAGAAGTTTCGGAGGAAGGTTGTGGAGTGTGCGAAGGGGTATCTTGGATGCCAGTACCGATGGGGCGGGAAGGCGGCGGATGGGATTGACTGTTCGGGTGTGGTGTTTATGGTGTATTTGATGAATGGGGTTTTGATTTGGCGGGATTCGGATATCAGGGAAGGGTATCCGATGAAAGCGATCTGGAGAGAAGGGGAGGAGATGTGTCTGGTGGAGGAACGGGCGAAGGCCGGGGATCTGCTGTTCTGGAGGGGGCATGTGGGGATGTATCTGGGGGACGGCAGGTATCTGCACTGTACGGGGCATGAGAGGGTGTTTGGGTGCAGGGTGAATAGTCTGCGGAGAGGGGATGAGGATTTTCGGAAGGATCTGGCGGAGGCGCTGAAAGTGGTTGGGAGTGTTTTTTCGTGAAATATCTGGAAGCGGAAAGCTGGAGGAAAAGAGCGATGTACCGTGAAAAACAGGCATCGCGGGCGGCACGGGAGTAAATAAGACATATATAATTGACATCAGGAAATATCATTTTTGTATTGGAAATCCCTGAAAAAGTTTGTTATAATAATAACAAAGTCGAAAACAAAAGACAAAAGGCGGCTCAAACAGAGAGTAGGAAAAACAGAAATTCTGCTGATCTGATCTGCCGGAGCTGTCCATCAGAAGCAAAACAAGAAAGGGGTTCTGAACAATGGCAAGATTTACATTACCAAGAGATTTATACCACGGAAAGGGTGCTTTAGAGGCACTGAAAACATTCGAAGGAAAACGTGCAATCGTCTGTGTAGGCGGCGGCTCCATGAAACGTTTCGGTTTCCTGGATCGCGCAGTAGACTACCTGAAAGAAGCCGGCATGGAAGTACAGCTTTTTGAGGGAATCGAGTCTGACCCGTCAGTCGAGACTGTTATGCGCGGAGCAAAAGCGATGGAAGAGTTCCAGCCGGACTGGATCGTAGCAATGGGCGGCGGATCTCCGATCGACGCAGCAAAAGCAATGTGGATCAAATACGAGTATCCAGACATCACCTTCGAAGAAATGTGCAAGGTATTCGGAATGCCGAAACTCCGCAGAAAAGCTCATTTCTGTGCAATTTCTTCTACATCCGGAACAGCAACCGAGGTAACCGCGTTCGCAGTTATCACAGACTATGAAAAAGGTATCAAATACCCGCTGGCAGACTTCGAAATCACGCCGGACGTTGCAATCGTAGATCCGGATCTGGCAGAGACGATGCCGCAAAAGTTAGTTGCTCACACCGGTATGGACGCTATGACCCATGCAATCGAGGCATACGTTTCCACCGCGAACTGTGACTTCACCGATCCGCTGGCACTGTATGCAATCAAGATGATTCAGGCAGACCTGGTAGATTCCTACAACGGAGATATGGCAAAACGTGACAGCATGCACAACGCACAGTGCCTCGCTGGTATGGCATTCTCCAATGCACTTCTTGGTATTGTTCACTCCATGGCACATAAAACAGGCGCAGCATTCGCTGATTACGGCGCTCACCTGATCCACGGCGCAGCAAACGCTATGTACCTGCCGAAGGTTATCGCGTTCAACGCAAAAGACGAGACTGCAGCAAAACGTTATGCAGTGATCGCTGACGAGATGAAACTTGGCGGCGAGACAACGGAAGAGAAAGTAAAACTCCTCATTGACTATCTGCGCGGCATGAACGACAAACTGAACATTCCGCACTGCATCAAGAACTACGGAAAAGACAGCTATCCGACCGAGCAGGGCTTCGTTCCGGAAGACGTATTCCTGGAGAGACTGCACGACATCGCTGTAAATGCCATCGCCGATGCCTGCACCGGATCCAACCCGAGACAGCCATCTGTTGAAGAGATGGAAAAACTGCTGAAATGCTGCTACTATGATACAGAAGTAGATTTCTAAAAAGAAAACATATCGAAATCCCTCCGTTCTCTGGGCGGAGGGATTTTTTGCGTCAGAGAATGAAATTTATTTGTGTGGATTTTATGTTTTTTATGCGAAATCCTGTGTCTGGACTGGAAAAACAGAGGCGTTTATGGTAGTATAGAAAAGAATAGAAGTAAAAACGGGCGGCATTGCGAAAAAAGATGCCTTCCCCTGAAAATATGGAGGAAAAAAGATGGAACAGTACAAGCAGGAGTTTATCGAGTTCATGGTCGAGAGCCAGGTATTAAAATTTGGAGAGTTTACTCTGAAAAGCGGAAGAAAATCCCCGTTCTTCATGAATGCGGGCGCTTACGTAACCGGAAGCCAGTTAAAACGTCTCGGCGAGTATTATGCAAAAGCAATCCATGACAATTATGGACTGGATTTCGACGTTCTGTTTGGACCGGCCTACAAAGGAATCCCGCTCAGCGTTGTAACCGCCATTGCGATTCATGATCTCTACGGTGTGGAAGTACGTTACTGCTCCAACCGGAAAGAAGCAAAAGACCACGGCGGAGATGCAGGACTGCTGCTTGGAAGCAAAATTAAAGACGGCGACCGCGTTGTCATCATCGAGGATGTTACCACCTCCGGAAAATCCATCGAGGAGACGTTCCCGATCATCCAGGCACAGGGCAATGTGGAGATCAAAGGTCTGATGGTATCCTTAAACCGTATGGAGCGCGGAAAAGGCGACAAGAGCGCACTTGAGGAAATCCAGGAAACCTATGGCTTCCCGGCAAATGCCATTGTAACCATGGAGGATGTCATCACCTATCTGTACAACCGTCCATGCCAGGGCAAAATCCAGATCGATGACAAGATGAAGGCTGCCATTGATGCTTATTATGAGGAGTACGGTGTCAAATAAGACGTGGTACACTTGAAAAAAGGAGTTTTGCACGATGAATGAAAAAATCTATAAAACCATGGGACGTGTCGGCGGCGGAAATATCGCCATGGGCGCAGTACTGGTTGTGGCAGGGGTAGCAACCGGTGTCCTGATGATCGTAAGCGGAGCAGGTCTGCTGAAACGACGCGGGGAAATTATGTTTTAAGAAAAATGCCGGAATATTTTGGAAGCGCATGCGCCGAAGAGGTATTCCGGCGTTTCTGATACCACGCAGAAAGGGGAAACAAAGATGAAGCAGGAGACGAAAGCCAGAATCCGCGTTGTGGGACGGATTTTATTTCTGGTGTATCTTCTTGCGCTCGTTTATTTTCTGTTTTTTGCAGAAGAATACGGGAGAAGAAACTTTTTTGAACTGGATTACCGTTACAATCTGGTGCCGTTTCAGGAAATCAGACGTTTCTGGATTTACCGCGAAAAGGTGGGATTCCTTGCCGCATTTTTAAATCTGGCGGGCAATGTGATCGGTTTTCTGCCGTTCGGCTTTATCGTTCCGGTGATGCACAAAAAAATGGAGAGTTTCTGGAAAGTATCGCTTCTTGGTTTTATGTTCAGCCTCTGCGTGGAGACGATTCAGCTCATCACGAAGGTGGGCTGCTTTGATGTAGATGATCTGATCCTGAATACGCTTGGAGCCATGATCGGCTGCGGCGCATTCCTGATCTGCAATAAATTCAGGAGATGGAAATATGGCGAGGAAGAAGTATAATTACAATTTTGTCCGGAAGCCGTCGGAAGGCGGAAAGGAAGCTCTCTATATGGCAGGTGCTTCGGTCTTTCTGTTTCTGCTGGCTTCGGTCGTATCGTTTGCATTCCGCGGAAACGGAGGCATTTTTCTCGGAGCAGCGGGACTGTTCTCATTCCTTCTGTCGGGATACGGCTTCTATGTGGGAATGAAGAGCTTTAAAGAAGAACAGGTCAGCCACAGAATGTCGGTTCTCGGCTCGATTACGAGCGGCGGCATGCTGGTCGCATGGCTGGCACTGTTTCTGATCGGTGTGAGATAAATGTACTCTCGTAAAATCAAGCACAGAAAGACTCCGGGAGTACATATAAAAGAAAAGGGGAAAAAGATGGATCGCGAACGTTTTGAAAAACAGCTGAATTTTATTCTGGAGATTGATAAAGAAAAACAGATCCTGCGCCAGACGCACATCCGCGGCTATTCGCGCCAGGAGGACGACGCGGAGCACGCATGGCACATGGCGGTGATGGCATTTCTGCTGCAGGAATATTCGAGTGAGAAAATCGACATCGGCAGAACGATGCTCATGCTGCTGATTCACGACCTCGTGGAGATTGATGCAGGCGACACGTATGCGTACGACGCGGAGGCAAACAAAACAAAAGACGAGAGAGAACACAAAGCGGCCGAGCGCATCTACGGCCTGCTGCCGGAGGATCAGGGAAGAATGTTGATGGATCTCTGGCTCGAGTTCGAAGCGTATGAGACACCGGAAGCGCGCTTTGCCCATGTGATGGACAATTTCCAGCCGCTGCTTTTAAATCATGAGAACGATGGAAAAGACTGGACCCGCCACAATGTGCGGATTTCCCAGCCGTTAAAACGAAACGAGAAGACTGCGACCGGCTCCGAGGAGATCTGGAGTTATATGGAAGAGATTCTCGAACAGAGTATCCGGGATGGAAAAATTATTGACGACCGGGAAGAAAAACAGGAATAAGTTAAGAAGAATGAGGGGCAGATCTGCCCCTCGTAACAGTTAAAGAGAAACAGAAAGGGATTTTTTTATGACGGATGAATTATTAAACGAGCGGTATGCGCTTGCAATTGAGCGGATCCGCCAGATTCCGGCGGAAAAAAGCGTTCCGCAGCCGTACCGCGATTTTTTTGCACAGATGGCACAGTACCTCTGCAAAATGGACCAGATCCGGAGCAGAATCGCAGAAGGATATCTAAAAACAGCATCCGAGGAAGAGCTGGCTGTTTTTAACCGCGAGCCGTATGAAGATGTGATCGGGGAGCGGTATGAGACCTCCTACGGAAACCCGGCGTTTGCCGTGCGGGCACTTGGTGAAACGCATGGAAGGAGCCTCTGCTGCCTGTACCGGGAGCTGGGAAATGCTGTTGTCTGGGTCTATGAGGACCGCCTGCTGGAGCTGACTGCGGCGATGGAGCTGTATCTCGAGTTGTATGCGATGTTCGAGGAGGAGACGCTGCCGTCCGCGCAGTATGTAAAAGAGAGCATTTACTGGTATGTGAGCGATTACGCCGAGGAGCGCCAGGAATACCAGGTGCGCGAAATCGTCGACCCGTCGCTGCACTTTGTGAAGGATATTGTGATGGAATCTGATCTGACGGATCTGCGGTATCTGTACCAGTACGGCGAATATATCACCGAAAATGAGAAGGGTACAGCCCGCTTTTTAAATACGTTCAGCCAGGAAGAAATCGACGCGATGGCACGCACCTACACAGAAGGCTTCCGCAAGTGCTTTCTCGTGGCGCGAAAAGATCTGTCGAAAAAGAAGACAGTCAGCATCCGCTTCCACATCGGTTTTGAGCGCATGATCCGTGCGGCAATATTACAGTTCCGCGAGATGGGACTCGAGCCGGTGATTTCCCGCGGCGCGCGGAGAACGTGGGTTGCCGGTGCGTCTGCGAATAAGCAGTATGACTACGATCACCGGAACGATGAGGCGCTGTATCTCAACGAGGATCTCGTGAAGAGACGGCTCCGCGCGATGCAGGTGAAATACGACGAGTACAAAGAACTGGCGGACGGCTATGCCGGCCCTGCCGTGGTGGAAACCTTCGGCGAAGTTCCGTTTGAGCCAGTAAATAAAAAACAGGCACTGCACTTAAACGAGCGCCAGCAAAAGCTCCGTGTCGGTTTCCAGAACGAGGCGGGCCAGATTGTAAACCGCTATATCAAGGATGACGAGTACGGCTACACGATCATCGCCTACCCGATGCCGGAGATCGATCCGCGCTACGAAAAAATTTTCCGTGAGATCGTAAAGATCAACACGCTCGATTACGAAAAATACCAGCGCATCCAGCAGTACCTGATCGATGCGCTCGACGAGGGTGTTTCCGTGCATGTGCTTGGAAAAGGAGAGAACAGAACGGATCTGCGCGTGATGCTGCATCATCTGAACGATCCTGCGAAAGAGACGAATTTTGAGAACTGTGTTGCCGACTGCAATATTCCGGTCGGAGAGGTCTTTACTTCCCCGAGTCTTACCGGCACGACAGGCGTGCTCCATGTGACGGGGGTCTACCTGAACGAGCTGTATTACCGCGATCTCTGCCTGACGCTGACCGACGGCATGATCACCGCGTATGACTGCGCAAACTTCGAAAAAGAAGAGGACAATCGTACTTATATAGAAGAAAACCTGCTGTATCACCACAGGACGCTGCCGATCGGTGAGTTTGCCATCGGAACGAACACGACGGCGTACGTGATGGCAGAGCAGTACGGCATCGCCGGAAAACTGCCGATCCTGATTGCAGAGAAGATGGGCCCGCATTTTGCGATGGGCGACACCTGCTACGCCTGGGCGGAGGACAGCCCGATGTACAACCCGGACGGAAAAGAAGTAATCGCGCGCGAGAACGAGGTTTCGGCAAAACGGAAAGAAGATCCGTCGAAAGCATACTTCGGATGCCACACGGACATCACGATTCCGTACCGCGAACTGCAGTCGGTTGCGGTCGAAAAAGCAGACGGAACGACGATCCCTCTCATTGAGGACGGACGCTTCGTCCTGCCGGGAACGGAAGAATTAAATGAACCTTTTGGCTGATTATGGGTTGACATTTCTGCGCCTGCTTAGTATATTATAAGCAGAACTGAATGATTAAAACATAAATATAAGCATAACTAATGAATAACGCTTAGAACAGTTAATCAGAAAAGGAGAACAACATGGCTAAAGTAGGAATTGTGATGGGCAGCGACTCTGATATGCCGGTAATGAGCAAAGCAGCCGACATGCTGGAAAAATTTGGAATTGAGTACGAGATGAAAATCAT
This sequence comes from Blautia sp. AM29-29, assembly GCF_003480555.1. Classification (NCBI taxonomy): domain Bacteria; kingdom Bacillati; phylum Bacillota; class Clostridia; order Lachnospirales; family Lachnospiraceae; genus Blautia; species Blautia sp. AM29-29. Next base: position 31,765 of record NZ_QUJD01000016.1, on the reverse strand, counting down.
CTCCGCACACCGCGAGCCGGATGTATTTTTCGAATATGCAAAAACCGCAGAGGAGAAAGGCTTCAAGGTTATCATTGCAGGCGCAGGTATGGCAGCTCATCTGCCGGGTATGTGCGCAGCTATTTTCCCAATGCCGGTCATCGGAATTCCGATGCATACCACATCGCTTGGAGGTCGTGATTCCCTGTACTCCATCGTACAGATGCCGAGCGGCATTCCGGTAGCAACCGTTGCCATCAATGGCGGTGCCAATGCCGGAATCCTGGCAGCAAAGATTCTTGCAACTTCCGATCCGGAACTGCTTGCAAAACTGAAAGCATATACACAGGAAATGAAAGAGCAGGTTGAGGCAAAAGACGCAAAACTGCAGGAAACAGGATACCGTAACTACAGTAAATAAAAACAAAGGACAAGGGAGGTTCACCATGGATTACAAGAACGCAGGAGTAGATATTGAAGCTGGATACAAATCAGTAGAATTAATGAAAGAGCATGTAAAGAAAACCATGCGCCCGGAGGTATTAGGCGGCCTTGGCGGTTTTTCCGGCGCTTTTTCCCTGGCAAAAATCAAAGAAATGGAAGAGCCGGTGCTGCTTTCCGGTACAGACGGATGCGGAACCAAGGTGAAGCTCGCCATGATTCTTGACAAACACGACACCATCGGCATCGATGCTGTTGCCATGTGTGTGAATGATATCGCATGTGCCGGCGGAGAACCGCTGTTCTTCCTCGACTACATCGCATGCGGAAAGAACTATCCGGAGAAAATCGCTTCGATCGTAAAAGGCGTTGCAGAAGGCTGTCTGCAGTCCGATGCGGCACTGATCGGCGGCGAGACCGCAGAGCATCCGGGCCTGATGCCGGAGGATGAGTACGATCTGGCAGGCTTTGCTGTCGGTGTCTGCGACAAGAAAGATATGATTACCGGCGAAAATCTGGCAGCCGGAGACGTGCTGATCGGAATGGCTTCCACAGGCGTTCACAGCAATGGATTTTCTCTTGTCCGCAAGGTCTTTGATATGACAAAAGATTCTTTGAATACATACTATGATGAGCTCGGCGCAACGCTCGGGGAGACCCTGCTTGCACCGACCCGGATCTATGTAAAAGCACTCCGTGCGGTCAAAGATGCCGGCGTAACCGTAAAAGCGTGCAGCCACATCACCGGAGGCGGCTTCTACGAGAATATTCCGCGTATGCTGAAAGACAATACCGTAGCCGTTGTACAGAAAGACAGCTACACCGTACCGCCGATCTTCGATCTGATGGCAAAGAAGGGCAATATTGACGAGCAGATGATGTACAACACCTTCAACATGGGTATCGGAATGGTACTGGCCGTTGATCCGGAGGATGTAGATGCAGCCATGAAAGCCATCCGTTCCACCGGCGATACTCCGTATGTGATCGGACATATTGAAAACGGAGAAAAAGGAGTACAGTTATGCTAAAGCTGGCAGTTCTTGTTTCCGGAGGCGGCACGAACCTGCAGGCAATTCTGGATGCGATTGACGCGGGAACCATCACAAACGCAGAGGTTTCCGTTGTCATCAGCAACAATGCAGGTGCATACGCGCTGGAACGCGCGAAAAACAAAGGGATTGATGCCGTCTGCCTCTCCCCGAAAACGTTTGTATCAAGAGAAGCATTTAACGAGGCGCTGCTTGCAAAACTGCAGTCTTACAACGTAGATCTCGTTGTGCTGGCGGGATGCCTTGTTGTCATTCCGCAGAGTATTGTGGATGCGTACCCGAACAAAATCATCAACATTCATCCGTCCCTCATTCCGTCCTTCTGCGGAACAGGCTACTACGGACTGAAGGTACACGAGGGTGTTCTTTCCCGCGGCGTTAAAGTGACGGGAGCGACGGTTCACTTTGTGGACGGCGGAACAGATACCGGCCCGATTATTCTGCAGAAGGCGGTCGAAGTACACGAGGGTGATACACCGAAAGTGCTTCAGCAGCGCGTCATGGAGGAGGCCGAGTGGGTTATCATGCCGCGTGCGATCGATCTGATTGCAAATGGAAAAGTAACGGTAGAAGACGGACACGTAAAGATAAAGGAGTAAGAGCGATGAAAGTACTGATTGTAGGAAGCGGCGGAAGAGAGCATGCCATTGCCTGGAAAGTGGCACAGAGCCCGAAGGTGGACAAGATTTACTGCGCTCCGGGAAATGCAGGAATTGCGGAATACGCAGAGTGCGTTGCGATTGGAGCGATGGAGTTTGACAAACTCGTTGCTTTTGCAAAAGAAAAAGAAATTGATCTGACCGTGATCGGTATGGATGATCCGCTGGTCGGCGGTGTGGTTGATGCGTTTGAGGCAGAGGGGCTGCGTGTATTCGGACCAAGAAAGAATGCGGCGATTCTGGAAGGATCCAAAGCGTTCTCCAAAGACCTGATGAAAAAATATAACATTCCGACGGCAGCGTACGAGACGTTCTCCGATCCGGAGGCGGCAGAGAAGTATCTGGAAACCGCAAAATTCCCGATCGTACTGAAAGCCGACGGTCTGGCGCTTGGAAAAGGCGTTCTGATCTGCAACACCTTAGAGGAAGCAAAAGAGGGCGTTAAGACGATCATGCTCGACAAGAAATTCGGCAGTGCCGGAAATGAGATGGTCATCGAGGAATTTATGACGGGACGCGAAGTTTCCGTGCTCTCTTTTGTCGATGGAAAGACGATCAAGACGATGAGTTCTGCGCAGGATCACAAGAGAGCAGGAGACGGCGATACCGGTCTTAACACCGGCGGCATGGGAAACTTCTCTCCGAGCCCGTTCTACACAAAAGAGGTGGATGATTTCTGTAAGAAATATATTTATCAGCCGACAGTAGATGCGATGGCAGCAGAGGGAAGACCGTTTAAAGGCGTGATCTTCTTCGGACTGATGCTGACACCGGATGGACCGAAGGTGCTGGAGTACAATGCCCGCTTTGGCGATCCGGAGGCACAGGTTGTGCTTCCTCGTATGAAAACAGATATCATCGATGTATTTGAAGCCTGCATCGATGGAACGCTTGACCAGATTGATCTGCAGTTTGCAGACAATGCGTGTGTCTGCGTTGTACTGGCTTCGAACGGTTACCCGGTTTCCTACGAGAAGGGATTCCCGATCCGTGGGCTTGCGACATTCAAAGAGCATGAGGGCTACTACTGCTTCCACGCCGGAACGAAGTTCAAGGACGGCGAGATCGTGACGAACGGAGGCCGTGTACTCGGCGTGACAGCACTTGGCGATACCCTGAAAGAGGCACGTGCGAATGCATATAAGGCTGTTGAATGGGTTGACTTTGACAATAAATATTACCGCCATGATATTGGAAAAGCGATTGACGAAGCGTAACGTGAATGTGAATTTTAATTTTGAGTAAAATGGAGCCGCCAGAATCCCGGTGAAAGGGAAATCTGGCGGCTTTGTCTTTTTATTCAGAAAAGGGAATAAAGCGCCGCCGTTCCGGATACAATAGTAAGGAGATCCTTTGCTTTTTAGCAGAATCAGAACAGGAAAGGCGGTCGGAAAAGATGGGAATCGTTTGTCTGGCGGGGATTTTTGCCGTATTTCTTCTGCTTGCATGGACGCTCTGCCGGGCGGCAGGATGGGAGAAAGAACGGGAAGATCTGGAACAGGAGCAGTACCTGAAAGAGTGGCGGGAGAAAAAGTTGAAAAAAATCGAAAAAATTTGAAAATTAGTGTTGACATTTGGCGGGTGGAATGCTATACTAACGAAGTCGGTTGGTGATACAGATAAAAAGCCGACAGACAAAACACTGATGTGGGGTCTTAGCTCAGCTGGGAGAGCATCTGCCTTACAAGCAGAGGGTCATAGGTTCGAGCCCTATAGGCCCCATATTTTATGAAAAACGGTGTTGAAAATGAATATGGCGAGATAGCTCAGTTGGCTAGAGCACGCGGTTCATACCCGCGGTGTCGAGGGTTCGAATCCCCCTCTCGCTACTTATGGAACCCTTGAGAAATCAAGGGTTCTTTTGGCTTTATGGACAGTATGATGATATGGCTGTCATGTCAAAATCGTGTCTTGAAATCCACAGGGATTTGTGAGAAAATAAGACTACCTAAGAGCTTGTTTTGGGCTCTGAAAGTAAATAAAACAGTAATGGATAGAAGAAAGATAAGGAAAAAACAATGATAGAGTTTAATAAACCACCTTTTATTGGAACAGAACTGGAATACATCCGCCAGGCGGCAGAGGAAAACAACAAGCTGTGCGGCGACGGTCCTTTTACGAAGAAATGTTCTGCCTGGATGCAGGACAATTTCAACGTAAAACATGCGATGCTTACGACATCCTGCACCCATGCACTGGAAATGGCAGCTTACCTGTCTGAGATTCGGCCGGGCGACGAAGTGATCATGCCGTCCTACACGTTTGTTTCCACTGCAGATGCCTTTGTTCTGCGCGGAGCAAAAATCGTCTACGTGGATATCCGTCCGGATACGATGAACATCGACGAGACCAAGATTGAGGATGCTATCACCGAAAAAACAAAAGCGATTGTTCCGGTTCACTATGCGGGCGTTGCCTGTGAAATGGATACCATCATGGATATTGCAAAACGCCATAACCTGAAGGTTGTAGAGGATGCGGCACAGGGCGTGAGCGCGTACTACAAGGGAAAAGCCCTTGGAACGATCGGCGATTTTGGCTGCTACAGCTTCCATGAGACGAAAAACTATACGATGGGAGAGGGCGGCGCGCTGCTGTTCCAGGATGAGAATTATCTGGAAAAAGCAGAGATCCTTCGTGAAAAGGGAACGAACCGCAGCAAGTTTTTCCGCGGACAGATCGACAAATATACCTGGATCGACTACGGTTCCTCCTATCTGCCGAGCGATATGAATGCGGCTTACCTGCTTGCAGAACTCGAGGAACATGAGAAAATCGACAGAAAGCGGATGGCCATCTACAACTATTACCATGAGCAGCTCCGTCCGCTGGCTGAGGCTGGAAAGATCGAGCAGCCGGTTGTGCCGGAAGGCTGTGTACATAATGCACATATGTACTTCATCAAGGCAAGAAATCTGGAAGTGCGTACAAAACTGATCAACTATATGAAAGAGCGCGGTGTGATGTGTGTCTTCCATTACGTTCCGCTCCATACCTCCCCGGCCGGACAGAAGTTCGGTGTTTTCCACGGAGAGGACAAATACACAACAAAAGAGAGCGAGCGCCTGATGCGTCTGCCGATGTTCTACAGCCTGTCTGAACAGGATATGGCATATGTCGTAGAGTGCCTCATGGACTTTAAAGAGTGGTAACATTTCATGTATGAGAAGTTTTTAAACTACTTTACGGACTATATTTTCGTGAAGGATGAGCCGCAGAAAGCCGATGTGATTTTTGTGCCGGGAAACGGATATCCGCAGATGGCGGCGCACGCGGCAGAACTCTGGAAAGAAGGATTTGCGCCGTATGTGCTTCCGTCGGGAAGATACAGTACTGTGCTCGGACATTTCGCCGGTGTACAGGATCTTGCGGAGCAGTACGGCGGGAACTATGAAACCGAGTGGGAGTTTCTGCGGACGGTACTGCAGAAAAACGGCGTGCCGGAGAAAGCGATTCTGCGCGAAGACCAGGCGACGTATACGTATGAAAATGCACTGCGGTCACGGGAAGTGACAGATGCGGCGGGCATCGAGGTAAAAAAAGCGATCCTCTGCTGCCGGAATCTCCATGCGAGACGGTGTATTCTGTATTACCAGCTTGTCTACCCGGAGACAGAGTTTTTTGTCTGTCCTTCGGATATTGAGTTCACCAGAGAAAACTGGCATACAAAGGGTGAATGGATCGACCAGGTGTTAGGAGAAATGGAGCGCTGCGGCGGTCAGTTCCACAAGATTCTGCGGGAACTGCCGGCGGATTCTGAATTTTAACACCAGTAGACAAGAAGTCCCCCGCTTCTAAAGCGGTGGGATGAATTGTTAAAAGAAACATAACGGCAGTGGTAGGCGGAGAGAAATCGGTATCCTCCACTGACATGAGGAAAGTCACAGTCGAACTATTCTCGACATGTCAGACTCCGTGAAAATACCGACTGTAAGTTGAAACGAAAAGATTTATAAAAAAGAGCGGAAATTGTGGTAAAATTGCGGCTCGTATGGTATACTATCGTTAAGTTAAGTTTCTAATCTAAAGCAAAGGTTGGTGGACAGTATGAATAAGATTGATGAAGTATTAGAGCTTTTAAAACAGAGAGAACGTGAGAGCGAAAAACCGAAAAACGTGATTTTATGGGTCCTTGCCATTGTCGGAGCGGTAGCGGCAGTTGCAGGAATCGCATACGCAGTATACCGGTTTGTAACTCCGGATTATCTGGAAGACTTCGAAGATGATTTCGATGACGATTTCGACGATTACTTCGAGGATGAAGACGAAGATAAGTAGGATGGAAAAAAGAAACTCCGGTGCCGGAACGTGGTACCGGAGTTTTTCTGTCCGGAAATCAGTTTGACATAGAAGGAGAAGAGAATGAAAAAAGGAGAAATTTACGAGGGAGTCGTGGAAAGAATCGATTTCCCGAATAAAGGACGTGTACATGTGGAGGGCGAGACGGTTACCGTGAAAAATGCAATTCCGGGACAGAAGATCCGCTTTCAGATCAACAAAAAAAGAAAGAACCGCATGGAGGGCCGCCTGCTCGAAGTAACAGAAAAATCCCCGATGGAAAAGCGCGATCCGGTCTGCAGTATTTTCCCGTCCTGCGGCGGATGCATGTACCAGACGATGAGTTATGAGGATCAGCTTGCAATGAAGGCCGGTCAGGTGAAAAAACTGCTCGACGATGCCCTCGTGGAGGCCGGCCAGGTCAATGAGGCGGGGGAGGCCGATTATCCGTTCCTTGGAATCAAGGGAAGTCCGAAGGAGTTTGCATACCGGAATAAAATGGAGTTTTCCTTCGGCGATGAATACAAGGACGGCCCGTTGTCTCTCGGACTTCATAAAAAGGGAAGCACCTACGATGTCCTGACCGCGTGCGACTGCAAAATCGTACATGAGGATTTCACAAAGATTCTGACCTGCGTGCTGGCGTACTTTAAAGAGCGGAACGCAAGTTACTACCACAAGATAAGCCACGAGGGTTACCTGCGCCACCTGCTGGTGCGAAGAGCCGAGAATACCGGAGAAATCCTGGTAAATCTCGTCACCACAAGCCAGGAAGAGTGGGATCTGATGCCGCTCGTGCAGGAAGTGCTTGGTCTGCCGCTGGAAGGAAAGGTTGTCGGATTCCTCCATATCATAAATGATTCCCTGGCAGATATTGTAAAGAGCGATGAGACAAAAGTGCTCTACGGACAGGACTACTTCTATGAAGAACTCCTCGGACTGAAATTCAAGATCACCCCGTTCTCCTTCTTCCAGACCAATTCCCGTGGCGCGGAAGTTCTCTACAGCACCGCCCGCGAGTTCGTCGGCGAGACGAAAGACCGCACGATCTTCGACCTCTACAGCGGAACCGGAACCATCGCCCAGATCCTTGCACCGGTCGCAAAAGAAGTGATCGGCGTGGAAATCGTGGAAGAAGCTGTTACAGCTGCAAAAGAGAACGCAGAGGCAAACGGCCTTACCAACTGCAGTTTCCTCGCCGGAGACGTGCTGAAGGTGATCGATGAAATCGAAGAAAAACCGGACTTCATCGTTCTTGATCCACCGCGCGAAGGAATCCATCCGAAGGCTCTGCCGAAGATAGTTGATTTATATAGGTGTGAAAAAATGCTTTACATCTCCTGCAAGCCGACTTCTCTTGCGAGGGATCTGGTAGAGTTTGCAAAATATGGATACCGTGTAGAAAAAGTCTGCTGTGTTGATATGTTTCCGGGAACGGTGCACTGCGAGACGGTTGTTTTGCTTTCCAAGGGTGAGGTCGACTCGAAAAAGATTCGGGTTGAGTTCTCTTTAGAAGATATGGATATGTCCGAATTTCAAGATGGGGCAACCTACACGCAGATCAAGGACTATGTACTGGAACATAGCGGATTAAAGGTATCAAACCTGTATATCTCACAGATTAAGCGGAAATGTGGGATTGAGGTTGGTAAGAACTACAATCTGCCGAAGTCCGAAGATTCCAGACAGCCTCTGTGTCCACCGGAAAAAGAGAAAGCAATCCGAGAAGCATTCAAATATTTTGGGATGATATAACATCCCGTAAAATGGAGGTTTCTTATGGATAGATTGATTTCTTGTAAGTTTAACATGGATACCGCTTGTGTGGAACTGAAATTCTTTGATGGTAGTATGATTGCGATTGATACGATTGCGGTTGAGAACGAGGTTGCCGACAATATGTATCAGAGGTCGGAACTGGATTATCTGATTTACAATGACCCGATTGGATATGCTGATTTGATATTGAACGGAGATTCCAAAACCTATTTGAAAAACTGTTACAGAGTATAAATCTGTGGATACGGCGATTGGAGCGATTTGCCTGGCTCACTAAACCTCTAAGCCCATAGTTATTGGCTAAGGCAGATATTCAACTTTAATTTTAGAAAACATAAATAAAGGCTATCCAATCTTTTTGACTGGGTAGCCTTTGAAAGTTTTGCTCTTTCTACTTTTTAAGAATCAATTTATGAATGACCATGCCGATTATCAAACCAAAGGATGATACTGCCAAATACCAAAGCGAATGTATCAATGCTGTCTCGTTATAGTATATAAACACAGATGGCACAAATGTAATTGCTATGATTATTGGATACAAGTACTTTACTTTCAGATTTGAAATGCTGCCAATTAGAATTGAAAGCAATAATGTTGCTAAAATAAGCAAAACTATCATTCCCATAACGTCTGTTGGTCCTGCAAATAATGGAAATACATAAAACATAAATAATTGAATTAAGAGTATTAGTATCTCCTTCAAGTATTTCTTCATAATCAAAACACCTCCGTTCATATAAACTCTTTTTTATTTCATTTTGCAAAGATTATCTTGATTTGCAGTTTGTCATTGTTGTAGATTGCTCCAATACTTCCGCCCATACGCTCAATCAGCAGCTTGGCGATGGACAATCCCAAACCGGTTGAATTGCGACTGGCTTCTACTGTATAGAAACGGTCAAACAATCTGCCGACCGTCACATAATTCAGATTGTGCGCCGTGTTGCTGAATGTAACACAGCCGTTCTTATCCATGACTACGGACAGATCGCCGTCAGAGTATTTCAGCGCATTGCTGATAATGTTGGAAAAGATACGGTTGACCGCACCTGCATCCAGTTCACGGAAAACCGGTTCCTCCGGCAATTCGATTTCCGGTTGGATGCCTTTTTCCTGCATGACCGCATAGAAAGACAGCAGACTTTCCTCCAATGCCCGGACAACATCCATACGTTCTGGTTTCAGTTCCTGAAAAGAAGTAACCACACTATATCTGAATAGTTCTTCGGTTAGATTTTTTAAAACATCTGTTCTGTTTTGGATTTGAGAAAGATAGCAGTGTACCGTTTCGCTTTTTTCCTCTCGTTCCAATAGGTCAAGATAACCGTTTATCGCCGTAAGCGGAGTTCTCAGGTCATGGGAAATATTGGTGATAGCTTCTTTCAGTTCCAGATCGCCCTGTTGGTAACGATGGCGTTCCTTGCGGAGCAATCGAAGCTGGATATTAATCTCCGAAGCCAGTTTTCTCAGATGAGGGTCGCTGGAAGAAATATCAATCAGAGTGTTTGTGTCGGAGGAAAGACGTTCCTGGAATTCTGTATGAATTTCATCAATACTTTTTTCTATAAAAATAATCTTTGTGATTAGAAAAAATACAACAATTAGCAAAATACAACACAAAATCCAAGGGAACATCTTTCTACCTCCTTACTTTAGGTTCTTTTTCTTAAAGGAACGACTTCCTATAAGAGATGTTGAAAAAATTACAAACGCAGAGCACAATGGAAGAAAAATCAGGTGTTCCACCCCTTCTTCGCAAAGAATTACACCTTGTCCTCCAGGTGTCAGACAGATAAGAAATTCCAGCAGGATACGAAATGTTCCACCGATGAATTTGATATTTTGGGGATGCCATCGCACAGTTGGGTCTGTATCACTCCACATCCATCCATCCAATAACTCTGGTTCTGCAAAACGATCATAAAGGAGCATCCCGATTATGACCATTGCAGCTACAGCTCCCAGACAAAGAAGTGTCGCTGAGTTTTTGTTCTCCGCCAGACTTGCCAACAGACAACATACGCTGGAGAGTGCAACGACCATCAAAAGGCTTGAAAAAATATAAAATGCCATCTCTCCCAAAGAGAGGTTCAGGCTTGCCGTACCCAGTAGCGGAATACCCAGCATCCCATTAACTATCAACCAGATTAGTGCAGTACTCAGTCCAGCACATATGGTCAGGAGAAGATTGGAAAAATAAACTTCTTCACGAGTGTGTCCGCAGATTAGTTTATTGCGCAGAGTTCCATATTCATAGTCTGTTCCCCACAAATATGCGGCAAATACGGCGATAAATGGTCCCATCAGGGGTGAATATCCAAAAAAACGGGCGACCAGCTTATAGATGTATGCATTAGTCAAATTCGTCTGGAAGTAACCGTTGAGGATGATGAATGCGGAAAGCAATACAGCAATCACTAATTCTATTCGAATCATTTTTTTATTCTCTGTACGGTAAAAGGCTGCTCGAAAAAGTTTACGCATTATTATCACCTCCAACCAGAGAGATGTAATAACTCTCCAAACTTTCATCTTTTTCCTGCATAGACAGCACTTCGCAGTTTTCCTTTGCCAGTACAACGGTCAGCTGTGTCACATTGATCTTTGCGAACACATCGGCTGTTGTTGCGGAGATAATTTTATATTCCAGATTCATGGAATCCAGCACACGAGCCAGAGTAGAAGTATCGGTCACTTCCATGCGGACACACTTGCGGCAAACTGTGTCCAGTTCTTCTGCACTCAGTTCCTTCACCATGCGACCATTATCAATGATACCGTAATGAGTAGCCAGACGGGAAAGTTCATCCAGAATGTGACTGGAAATAAGAACTGTAATCTGTTTTTCTCGGTTCAACTTCAAAATCAGTTCTCGCATTTCCACAATACCCTGAGGGTCGAGACCATTTACAGGCTCATCAAGAACAAGAAAGTCGGGATCACCGGCTAATGCGATAGCGATGCCCAGACGCTGCTTCATACCGAGGGAGAAGTTCTTCGCTTTTTTCTCTCCCGTGTTGTCGAGACCTACCAGCTTCAACAATTCCTGAATACAATCAAATGATGGCAGACCAAGAATGAGATACTGGTGCTTCAGATTTTCCTCCGCAGTCATATCCATGTAGATGGACGGTGTTTCCACCACAGCACCCATGCGACGGCGGGATTTGATAATATCCTTGCTGTCATTGCGGATGCCGTACAGAGAAAAGCTACCGGAAGTCGGTTCCTGCAATCCGCAGATCAAGCGGATCAGGGTTGTCTTACCAGCGCCGTTCTTTCCCACAAAGCCATAGATGGAACCTTTGGGAACATTCATAGTAAGACCATTCAATGCCTGAAAGTTTTTATACTTTTTTGTCAGGCTGTTTGTTTGCAAAATATAGTTCATATTGTATTACCTCCTTTGCTGACCTAAGTTTACAAAACAAAAGTCAAGAAAGTGGTCAAGAAAAACGTCAAGATTTGGTCAAGATTTTTTGTTCTGCCAATTTGAAACCAATTCCCCAGACTGTTTCGATATAGTCTACACCGCTGACATTCTGCATCTTTTTACGAAGATTGCTGATGTGCTGCTTCAAAGAACGCTCGGTGCAGTCGGGTGTGTCCAGACTGATTCTGTCAAGCAGGACACTCTTTGAAATTACCTGTTTGGGATTTTCCATCAGCAGTTTTAAGATGGCATACTCCGTTCGGGTCAGCTTCACAGGCTGCTCCTGTACTGTCAGAGAAAGGGAAACCATATCCAAAACCAAATCGCCAACGGAAAGAGATTTGGTTTCGCCATGTTGTTCTGCCTTGCGGAGCTGAACAGTGATACGGGCAAGAAGCTCCTTTGTATCAAAAGGCTTGGTCATGTAATCTGCCGCACCGCCCAGCAGAAGATTTACCTTGTCTTGCACATCTACTTTTGCGCTGAGAACGATAACAGGAATGTTCTCAATGTGGGGCAGAACTTCCTCGCCAGACAATCCCGGCAACATCAGATCCAGCAGCACCAAATCGGGCTTGTTTTGTGAAAGAAGATATAACGCTTCTGTGCCGGAGTATGCACGAAGAACAGAATAGCCCTCTTGCACCAGCACTTCTCTCAGCATATCTCCAATATGAATATCATCATCTATGATTGCGATTGTTTTCATTCTCGTTCCTCGTCAATTTCCTTTTATAGTTCAAACGCTACTATCGTTTCCTTTGGCAACTTCTCGTTTTCGCAGTTTAGAAGGTAGGCTATTGCCTTGTTCGCAAAGCGGTTTGTTTTCATTGTATCCCAATCGGCAAGTCGGACTATTTCTGATGTGCCGTTCTCAAAATCAAATGAAATCTGGCCCCATTCGCCGTCGCAGTCTGCTTGGTATTCGTAGATTGCGGTGGCGATTTTCTTTTTTCGTTTGGTCTTGGATTTCTGTTTCAAGCGGACAGCATGGATTGCGCCCTCGGCAACCAACAATTCTGTCAGTTTGTCCACTGCTCTGCGGTAGGCTCGCTCCGCACCGCTGGCAGTGCTGCCCTCAAACATTACAGCCAGTTCCTCAAAGGTGGGACGGCCTTTCCATGAGCCGACATGCCCGCAGGTCATGCAGATTGCCAGCCGCTTTTCAAGCAAGGTCTGTTCCCGGTAGTTCAGCTTATCAAAAGCTCGCTGCACCTTTTCTGCCTGTATGCCGTTCCAGAGGATGTCGGAGTAGTTCCAAGTATCATCAAGAGCAACATCTTCGCCCGTTTCCTCGCCGTCCTCATCTGTCACATAGAATGGTTGCTGATTGCGGATACCTCGAACAACTCTCAGATATTCTTCCGCAAGGGCAAAGTCACAGTTATACTTTTTGGAAAACTCGCTGACCGCATCCTTGGTGTTATGGTACAGCCAAGCCATTGACCGCACCATTTTATAATTGGTCAGAGAGGATACCGACCATTTTTCTTCGCCCATGCGGAAGCGGAGCATAGCATCCCGGATGAACGGGAAAATGTATGTAGCATACTCCGCACCCTTGGCAGGATCATAGTCCATCAGCTTTTGGAGCATTTGTTCCCTGCAGGAGAGCTTTATATCTATAAAACGGTCTGTATCGTACAGATCGCCGCCATCCACACCCCAAAAGCCTTTGATGCGCTTATTGAGCTGTGGCTCATAATGGTGGAGGAAGAACGAGAAATATATCAAATTCTTTTCCCGCAAGGCAGACAGGATATATTCATTCAGACTGCCCACCGCTGGCGGCTCCGGTTCCAGTTGGAAGATGCGCTCTGCCATATAGGGAATGATACCATCACCGTGCGGATTGACAGCGTATTTTGGTATGTATCCGGTCATATTCCATGTAAAATCACTTAGCATAGCGCACCTCCTTTCAACGTCCAATTTCAAATTTATTTCTTTTTCTTACTCGCAAAAATTGCAATTATACAGAAAACCAAGAAAAACAAAAATCCTATTTTCATTGACTGTTCCTCCTAACAAATTCAAATGCACTTTTGGGCTTCTTTCTTCAAAGCAACCTGTTCCATTTCTTTCTCATAAGTTCCCTTGGCATAAGCGACATTACTTTTTGCCCGGAGCATCTTATCTTTCGCCAGTTTCTTCATAACCTCTGCTAAATCCTCATCCAGTTTGCCACGCTTGATATAGCGGTTTATGGTATTCAGCCGCTTTTCGTATATCTGGATAACAGGATGATCGTCTGCAAGCTCCCGTTGTTCTCTGCCTTTCAGATTGCCGATCTGTCGGCAGGTGCGGTGTAGCTTGTCCCCCGGCGCATAGCCGCCGCAGTATTTGGTGTGCCTTGCGTTGGTTGTCAGAAACCATTTGCCGCAAATTTTACATTTCTTCGGTGCATGACCGACACACAAGCCCTCAAAGAGATCAGACCGGAACATCCCCACAAAGGATACATAATGGATTCGCTTGACGAGCTTTGCAACTTTTTCGCCGGGACGGATGACCGATACATACTGAACGGAATTGTTCAGGGTAGACATCCAGGCATTGCCCTCCGTGATAGAGAACTCCGGCGGGAAATAGCTGCCGAACATTCTGGCGAAGCCCTCTGCGGTACGGTCTGCTTCATTTCCGTCTGATTTTTCCGCAAAATCAAGCATTGCGGTTTGGTATTCCCCAAGGGAGTATGCCAGATGCCCGAATACAGCAGTATATCGTTGGAGCATCATTGCATCGGCATAGTTCGGGATTTCTTCAAACTGCAAGGAATTAGTTGCGGCTTTTATGGCAAACTCCATATATTTCAGCGCATTGTCCGCAGTAAAGACTTTTTCAATCCGTTCTCTATGTTTTGGAATATTCATATTGGAGAACGGCGGCGTTTCGCTGAGAATATCCACCATTGTCAGCACAGCTTCCTTTGCCATAGGAAAGAGTGCGGAAGCATCCTGTCCGGCGTTTAACATTCCAAGCAGTAGATTGATTTTCTCGCATTGCTCGTTCATTCTTGCGAGGGTATCCGCAGGAACATTCAGCGCATCACAGGCAAGAGTACCGATAGGAAATATTTTGCCCTCATATATGACCGTATCCTGCCAAAAATCCAATGTCATCAGTTCTTGATTCATGCTTGCCCTCCTGTCCTGTTTTTTCACTTTTCTAATTATACCATGCAAATGTGAAGAAATCTACATCATCAGATAAGTTGTCCTGTTTTTTGAAATGAGGTTGTCCTGCTTTTAGCCTGCTTTTTTTCAAATCCGTCATAACCATAGTAGAAAGGGCGAAGCACCTGCCAATCACGGCGGGTGCTTCGTGCTTTCCAGACTATTATGAACGGAGGTTTTTCTATGACAATCTATGAAAACATCAAGGCGGCGATCAGCGTGAAGCAAGCTGCCGAGCACTATGGGCTGAAAGTCAACCGCAGCGGTATGACTTGCTGCCCATTCCACAATGACCGGCATCCGAGCTTGAAGCTGAATGAAGATTATTTCTTCTGCTTCGGTTGCGGAGCCAAGGGAGACGTGATCGACCTTGTGGCAAAGCTGTTCAATCTGAGTAACCATGAAGCAGTGCAAAAGCTGGCTGCGGACTTTGGGCTTGACCCGAAACCGCCCACTGCCGCAGCTATGGTCAAGCCAAAGCGTCCCTATATCCGTCAGTTCCGGGAGGATGAAATGCTGTGTTTCCGGGTGCTGACGGATTATCTGCATCTGTTGGAGGATTGGAAAGTGCGCTATGCACCAAAGACACCGGACGAGCCTTATGATGACCGTTTTGTGGAAGCCTGCCAGATGCACTGCCATATCGAATATATGGCAGATGTGCTGACCGTGGGCGAATTGGAACAGCGTGTAGCTGTTGTGGACAAACTGATGAAGGACGGGTATATCGACTTTCTGAAAGAGTACACTGCACGAAAGAAAAAGGAGGTGGCACACCATGGCGAAGAACCGGAAAACGCCTGATATGAATTTGCCTGTCTGGTTTGATGGGCAGAATATCAATGAAGCTCTGTTTTGTGAAGAATTTCTGCAAGAGAGCAGAATCATCTTTGCAAACAGGGCTTTCTTTACGCCCAATGGACGGGTAACGGATGATATTGTCCTGCGGGGCGAGGTCTACGAAAAGCTGAAAAGCTACACCATCAGCAGCGTACCGCAGAAGATCAAAAACATCATGGAATTGCTGAAACTGGAAGCCATGGTTGAGGATCTTCCTCCCCAGCCTGACCGCATCCATGTTGCCAACGGAACGCTCATGCTGGATGGAAGATTTATCGAGGGGAAAAAGGAAATCGTACAGAGCCGCTTGCCTGTTTCCTACAATCCAAACGCTGCTGCACCTGCTCTGTGGCTGAACTTTTTGGACGGTTTGCTCTATGAAGAAGATATTCCCACCTTGCAGGAGTTTATCGGCTACTGCCTGATTCCCTCCAACAAGGGGCAGCGCATGATGGTGATTAAGGGCAACGGCGGCGAGGGCAAATCTCAAATCGGTGCAGTGCTGTCCACCATATTCGGCACGAATATGAAAGACGGCAGTATCGGTAAAATTTCCGAAAACCGCTTCGCCCGTGCCGATCTGGAACACATCCTGCTGTGCGTGGATGATGATATGCGGATGGAAGCTCTGCGCCAGACCAACTATGTAAAATCCATTGTAACCGCACAGGGCAAGATGGATTTGGAACGCAAAGGTAAACAGAGCTATCAGGGCTGGATGTTCGCCCGGTTGATGGCATTCAGCAATGGCGATCTGCAAGCCCTGTATGACCGTAGCGATGGTTTTTACCGTAGACAGCTTGTGCTGACTACCAAGGAAAAGCCCGTGGACAGAGCCGACGATCCCGATCTTGCAGAGAAGATGAAAGCCGAAGCCGAGGGGATTTTCCTCTGGGCATTTGAAGGCTTGCAGCGGCTTGTTGCCAACAACTTTAAGTTTACGGAGAGCGACCGCATCCGTGAAAACCGGGAAGCGGTCAAGCGTGACAATAACAACATTTTTGACTTCATGGATTCCGAGGGATATATCCGGCGCAAGGCGGATGCGTCCATCAGTTCCAAGGACTTTTACGCTATCTATCGCCTGTGGTGTGAGGAAAACTCCCTTGCCCCTCTGAAATCCCGCAGCTTCAGCGATGCCATGGTTGCCAATGCAAAGAAATTTAATTTGGAGCATTGCAACAACATCACCAACTCAGCCGGACGGCGGGTATGGGGATTTATGGGTGTGGAAGCTGTGGCACGACCTAATAT
The DNA here is from genome assembly GCF_003480555.1 of Blautia sp. AM29-29. Taxonomy (NCBI): domain Bacteria; kingdom Bacillati; phylum Bacillota; class Clostridia; order Lachnospirales; family Lachnospiraceae; genus Blautia; species Blautia sp. AM29-29. The sequence goes on along the minus strand of NZ_QUJD01000016.1, from coordinate 14,871 downwards.
AAACGGGTTTTACGACGTTTCGCCATGTACGTACGTACCGGAGGAATGGCAGGACTGATTCCTGTCTTTCGTTTTCTGTATGTATGTACACAGCGTTTTACCTGTTTTCCTTTTTTATAGGAATAATCAGCTGTCAGAACTGACCTGTTTTCGGGCATTGAAAATCAATGGTAATGGAAACAGCAAAGTTCTTGACCGCAGGACGAAACCATTTCACCAAATCGTGCTTCTCCAAACCATGCACCCAGTTTACGAAACAATGGGTGTTTTCACTGTTTCAGACAAAATCCCACGGAACAGCAAAGTGGGATATATGCCTGTATGGACAGAGTATCGCACTCACAAAATGAAAGCGATTTTGGAGAAAGCAGATTTTTCACTGTTCGGTGCATCTGCTCCGCTTTGGGGAGTAGCCTTTGCACCGAATTGTAAATCAAAAATATGGAGGAATTTACAATATGAATGTACGCAACGAAATCAAGGCACAGATCATCCGTGCCGGAATGACTATGCAGGAAGTAGTTGACCTGCTCTCGGACGAGTACGGTTGGAGCGACAGCGTTTCCAACCTGTCCGCAAAATTACAGCGGGAAAGCATCCGATACAAGGAAGTATTGGAGCTTGCCGATGTGCTGGGATACGACATCGTATGGCAGCAAAGACGGGAGAAGTGATGCCCCGGCAACATCCCCTCGTAGTTCCCGTCCCCATAGGCACACCGCAGTGCTGTCTATGGATGGCAGTGAAAGATACGCTTTTCGCTGCCGCCGTCTGCAAAGAGAAGTTCACCGGAACAGCTTCATGCAGACGGGCTGACCATGGGAAAAGTTGCAGACATTTTCGCATTGGTCAGCAGAGGTTGCCGCAGCAACCGCACTCCCCCTCGGGAGAGCCCTCGGAGAGCCCACGGCACTTTGCAGCCAGTATGGATGAAAGTGTTATAGTGGGTTATTACACTTTGAAAAAGTGCCTCTCCGCAGCTCCCCGCTGTCTGCAAATTTTAAGGAAAGGACAAAAAATCTATGGCAAGAAATGATGGAATAGACCGCACCGTAGCCCGGAATCAGGACTTACCGACACCGGACGATGTGGCAAAAATACAGGAACACAATGAGCGAGAAAAGGACAGTTACAGCAATCAAGACATTGTGCCGGAACGCACTCCGCTGAATGTTCACTTCAAGACTCCCACCGATGATTATGTGAAAATGTTTGAGCAAATGGAACAGGATGGCGTGATCTCCACCAGAGGTCTGAAACCGGATGCCATCAAATACGGCGAGTTGGTTTTTGATGTGAACTCCGCTTATTTCTACAACCACGGCGGCTATGAATTTGCAAAACAGTTTTATGCTGATGCCTATAAAGCCGCCGTGGAGATCGTAGGCGGTGAGCAGTATATCCTCTCTGCTGTGATGCACGCCGATGAGCACAACCGGGCAATGTCCGAAGCTCTTGGCGAGGATGTGTACCACTATCACCTCCATGTGGTTTATATTCCGGTAGTGGAAAAGCAGATCCTTTGGTCGAAGCGATGTAAGGATGAAGCTCTCCGGGGAACGGTAAAGGAAACGATCACACAAGTCAGCCGAAGTAAGAAATGGGACTCCAAACCGGTGCTTGACGAGGACGGAAATCCCAAGCTCAATGAAAAAGGAAAAAAGATTTTAAGGTCATCCTACAGCGTGTTGCAGGATGACTTTTTTAATTTCATGCGTGCTGCCGGATATACCGATGTGGAGCGTGGAGAGCGTGGCAGCACCGAGGAACATCTGACGGTGACACAGTTTAAGGTGCAGGCGGAACAGCAGCGTTTGGAAGCTGTGACAGGACAGGTGGCACAGGCAGAACAGAGTTTGGAGGATGCTAAAGCTGCTACGGAAAAGCAGAAAAAGAAACTGGAAGCTCTGCAAAAGGAAACCAAGGCAGCAAAGGCCATTGCACTTACGGTGCAGGATATTGAAGCGATGGGCAAGAAAGCCACGTTCGGAAACAATATCACGCTGACACCGGATGAATGCGACACGTTGAAACGCTATGCCACCAACGGCATTCTCTTTCATGCAGAGAATGAGCGATTGAAAGGGAAACTGGAATCTGCTCAAAAGTCTGCATCCATTTGGAAGCAGCGATGTGAAGAAGCGAATAAAAAATATCAAGAGTTGAAGCAAAAAGCCCAGCCTTTCCTGGATGCACTGGAAATTGCATCCGAAAAGGTTCGGGCTTTTATCAATTCCATCCTCGCCAGAGGAAAGGAAACACAGGAACACAAAGCACCTGCCCGTAAGCGTGGACAGGACATGGAAATTTGATGGAGGTAACTGCCTATTGAAGAAATATTATGAGGATGCAAAATATAATGCGGCATTTGTCCGCTGTATGGATGTTATGAGCCAGATGCTCCAGAAATATGGACATCAGGTTTTGGATAAATTGGAACAGGATGCCCCTCAGAAAGTGGAGCATTCCAAGGAAAGTAATCAAGCACAGCCTTTGACGAATAAGGCTGCGTAAAAATTTACAATTTACACGTTGCGTATTCACTGCGGCTATGCTATAATGATTACGCAACGTGTATTTTTGTTTTTTATGGAGAAAAGACAGATGGATTGTAAGAACAGAATTATCAAGTTGCGGGAAAGCACAGGACTGAACCGGAAAGATTTTTGCAAGCTCGTCCATATCCCTTACCGGACTATGACCGAGTGGGAATTGGACAACCGCCATGCACCGGATTATGTGCTGTGGCTTTTGGAGTATTATATCCGCAACGAGGGACTTATGGTAAAGGAAATGAATGAGGGAGGTGGAGATTCTGAAAAAGAAACAACTTAAATGCTATATTTATACAAGAGTGTCCACCTCTATGCAGGTTGACGGGTACAGCTTGGATGCCCAGCGTGACAAGCTGAGGAAGTATGCGGCATACGAAGATATGGTTATTGCCGGGGAGTATTCTGACGAGGGATTTTCCGGAAAGAATATCCAAGGGCGGCAGGACTTCCAACGGATGCTGAATGACATCCAGGACTGCAAGGACGGCGTTTCCTATGTGCTGGTCTTTAAGCTGTCCCGATTCGGCAGAAATGCGGCGGATGTTCTGAACTCTTTGCAGCTCATGCAGGATTTCGGTGTCAATCTGATCTGCGTGGAGGATGGCATCGACAGTTCAAAGGATGCCGGAAAGCTGATGATTTCCGTGCTGTCTGCGGTGGCAGAAATAGAGCGAGAGAATATCCGCACCCAGACAATGGCAGGACGTGAGCAAAAGGCTCGTGAGGGCAAGTGGAACGGTGGTTTCGCTCCTTATGGCTACAAACTGGAAAACGGAGATTTGGTCATTGCGGAGGATGAAGTGGAAGTAATCCGTGTCATTTATGACCGCTACATTCACACCAACGAGGGCGTTGCCGGGGTTGCTAAATATCTGAACCGCAACGGCTTTATCAAGAAACTGCGGCAGAACAATACCATTCCCGGATTTTCAAGGAACTTCGTGCAGGATGTATTGGACAATCCCGTTTACATGGGAAAGATCGCCTATGGCAGACGCAGGACGGAAAAGAAGCAAGGCACAAGAAATGAGATGCACGTAGTTGAGCAGTCGGAGTTCCCGATTTATGAGGGACAGCACGAAGCCATCATTTCGGAAGAAGATTGGTATCTGGCACAGGAAAAGCGTAAGATCAATTCCTTTAAGCGGGAAAAGGTCAACAATCCAGATCATGCACACATCCTGTCCGGCATTCTGAAATGCCCATGCTGCGGAAAGAGTATGTACGGCAATATCGCCAGGGCTCACAGCAAGGACAAGAAAACGAGGTATTATTACTACTGCAAAAACACGGTAACACCTACCGGACATGAGTGCAGCTTCCGACTGAATATCGAGCAGACGGAGATCAACAAGTTTGTGGCTAAGATTATATCCGCTATGGTCAACAATCCCCGGTTTGTAGAAGCGATTCAGGCGAAAATCGGCTCGGCTGTTGATACAGAGGATATGGAAAAGCAGATCGCCGTCCTGCAAGGACAGTTGAAGCAAGCCTTTGGAACGAAAAGCCGCTTGGGGCGTCAGATGGACACCTTGGACATCAACGATGCCCACTATGACAGAAAGATTTTGGACTTGCAGCGCCGCTATGATGAGCAGTATGATACAATAGAGGATATCGAAGTTCAGATTGGCGAATTGCAAGGTCAAATCCGCAGCATTCAGCAGGAGAAAATCTCCGGTAACAATATCTATCGGCTCTTACTGGCATTTGATGAAGTCTACCATTCCGCAACAGAAGCGGAACAGAAAGAGTTTATGAAAGCCTTTATCGAGCGAATTGAGATGTTCCCGGAGAAAAGGAAAGACGGAAGCTGGATAAGAAAGATTGTGTTCAACTTCCCTGTGCCTGTTGATGGCGAGGAAGTGAAAGAACTTCCCTTGGAAACTGAAACAACTGTCGAGACGGTAGTTCTTTTATCCCACAAAAAAGCCGACAGTTATATCCACATTGATGTGGAGTTTGGAGAGGGCGAGGGCAAGATTCCGGTAGATAGTATTGCTAAAAGAGCCGAAGCGTACAAGCCCAAAGAAAAAGTGACCTACAAAATGATTAAGGAGTACATAGAAGCGAAATACGGTTTCAAAGTACATACCGCATATATCGCAGAGGTAAAGAGAGATTTAGGCTTGCCAATGTATGATGCGCCTAATGCGGTAGAAGAATTGAAACAGCCGAGGAAGCATCCGACACCAGAAAAGGTAGAAGCAATCAAAGATGCACTTCGGTATTTTGCAGTGATATAAAACTTTACTTACAATCGAATATTTCTTACATAGCCGTTTATTCATTTATTTGAGTAAGCGGCTTTTTTCATCCCTATTTTTCGGAATAGGGATATTTTTTGTAGAAGGAGGAGGTTTATTTGAACACACAAATCATCGCCATCGCAAACCAGAAAGGCGGCGTTGGCAAAACAACAACCTGTGCGAACTTGGGAATAGGTCTGGCACAGGTCGGAAAGAAAGTGCTTCTGATCGACGGGGACCCACAAGGAAGCCTGACAATCAGCTTGGGAAATCCGCAACCGGACAAGCTGCCATTTACACTGTCGGATGCTATGGGGCATATCCTGATGGATGAGCCGATTCATTCCGGCGAGGGTATCCTGCATCACCCGGAGGGAGTAGACTTGATGCCCGCCGACATTCAACTTTCCGGTATGGAAGTATCCTTGGTAAATGCTATGAGTCGTGAGACTATCTTGGCGAGGTGTGCCATACTCCAAAGGAACTGTTCGACCTCTTAGCCGATGATTACCGGACTTATGTGGAGATTGAACTGACCAAAGGCAGACGGGAGTTGACGGAAGATGATGAGAGGCAAGCAGATGCCTTGTGCAAACGGTATCTGGAGCGTTGGAGGGAGGAACTGGAATGAAGATTTTGAAATGCCTGCTGATGATTGTAACTGCACCGGCCATTTTGGTGTTGACGATTTTTGTCTGGCTTTGTACGGGGCTGATCTACATATCCGGTCTGGTGCTTGGTCTGCTCAGCACGATAATTGCTCTGCTTGGTGTGGCTGTGATTATTACCTATTCCCCGCAGAATGGTGTGATTTTGCTGGGTATAGCTTTTTTGATTAGCCCGATGGGATTGCCGCTTGCGGCGATCTGGCTGTTGGGTAAGGTGCAGGATTTGAAATTTGCGATCCAGGATTGGATGTATGGGTAAATGATGTGAATAAATCTGGAATGAAAAGAAGCAGGACAATGGGAGATGAGACCCAGTTCCCTGCTTCTTGGTTATTTGGAATGAACGGTAGTGTATTTCTGGTTTTTGCTTTTGGGTTTGTCTGGAAACATCATTTCAAGTTTACCAGAAGATAATAAAGGCTTGAGGTAATATTTGCTGAAGTGAGAACGGCTGGAAACATCAATATATGTTTGCATTTCATCTCGACTTTTAGGGTCTGCACAAAATTCCAATAGCAAGTTTTGCTTGCTGATCACAGATGTATCATGTGCGGCATCATGTGCTGTATCATGTGCGGAAGCACCGCACATGATGTAGTTTACATTTTTCAAGATGACTCTGAAATCTGTCGCTGTTGAGGAAAATTCAGGCTTATATGCCGCTGTGTATCCAGGCAGCTTTTCGGTCTCACTGACGATTTTGCGCAGGCCACTTCCACGGCGTTCCATGTACTTCATGCGGTGGAACAGGTCAGCAATCACAGGGTTTCGTCGCATGGAACGGATACTGTAAATATCGTATTCCTGAATTGAGCCGCCGCCAAACATACCGCCCGGAGATGTGATTTCCACCCGATCATCAAACATATCAATATGGATTTCGCTGCCAAGCACAATATAATCACGATGGATAAGCGCATTGACAAGAGCCTCTGTCACAGCTCGTTCAGCATAATCCGGCTTGTCTACCCGATACTGTGCCTTTTTGACAAAACGGACTTTGGAATTATTGCGAATAAATTCACTGCCGCTGTTCAGTAAATAAATCAAATTTCCCTCGTATTCTTTATCGTCCAGCGCATCATCAAAGATAGAGCCTTTTTCCAAGCCATTCCACCGGGTACAGAACATACGGGAGTTATAAACCGTGTGCTGATCGGTCATGAGCTTTCCGGCATTGGTCAAGACCCCATTTTTGTCAGCCAAACCGAAGGAGACATAATCTGATGGCTCAAAGCGGAGACCAGTCCGTTCCAGATAGGTTGCTTCCAGAAGTGTAAAGCTGTAATCCTTTTTTACCGCATCTGTTGTTAGGGTATCAAAGGATTGATTGGTTCCCTTTAAGATCAATTCATTTACAATGTAATCCGGGGCAATTACGCTTTCATTTCCAACACGGATATATGCTTCCATCACGCCGTCTGCCTTGTAATAATATGGGGTGCTGCGGCCGGGAGAAACCTCCAGAGCTAATAGATTTTTACCATCTTCCTGTAATGGTTTTAAGATAAACTGAGGTAATGGTGTGATTCGTTCTTTAATTAAGCGGCTGATCGCCTCAGCATCCTTTTGAACATCGGACAAGCCGATAGGCTTCCGGTCATCAGAGATTCCGAAAAACAGAGTTCCGCCGATTCCATTAGAAAAGGAACTGACACTTTTTAACCAGCTTTTGGGTTTCTTTATTTCAAGTGCAACTTTGAAATCACATTCGGTTGCTTCAGCAATGAGCTGTTCTATCATAAAATCCCTCCTTTGAGGTATTGGTAGTTTCTTTATATTATACCCATAAGGAGAGTTTATTTCAACGATAGGCACAAAGAGTTCAGAGAAAATATTTTGAGAGGAGGGCTTTTTATGGCAACTACAAGAATCATGCCGATTCATGTCGGTAAAGGCCGCACAGAGAGTCGGGCGATCAGTGACATCATCGACTATGTAGCAAATCCACAGAAAACAGATAACGGCAAGCTCATTACCAGCTATGCGTGTGACAGCCGGACTGCGGATGCAGAGTTTCTTCTGGCAAAGCGGCAGTACATTGTCGCTACCGGACGAGTGCGTGGCGCGGATGATGTGATTGCCTATCATGTGCGCCAGTCCTTCCGCCCCGGTGAGATTACCCCGGAAGAAGCAAAACGGCTGGGCGTAGAATTTGCAAGGCGTTTTACCAAAGGCAATCATGCTTTTGTGGTATGCACGCACATAGACAAGTCGCACATTCATAATCACATTATCTGGTCATCGGTCAGCTTAGAATATGACCGGAAGTTCCGAAACTTTTGGGGCAGCACCAAGGCGGTTCGTCGGCTAAGTGACACCATCTGTATTGAGAATGGACTGTCCATTGTAGAGAATCCGAAACCTCATGGAAAGAGCTATAACAAATGGCTGGGCGATCAGGCAAAGCCCTCTCACCGAGAGCTGCTTCGTGTGGCGATTGACAACGCATTATCACAAAGTCCTGCTGACTTTGAAGAACTGCTGAAGCTGTTGCAAGAGTATGGTTGTGAAGTTTCAAAGCGCGGAAAATCGTATCGACTGAAGCTCTTTGGTTGGGAAAAAGCCGCCCGCATGGACAGTCTGGGCGAAGGATATGGATTGGAAGATTTGCGGGCAGTTCTCTCCGGGAAGAAAGCACATACCCCGCGAAAGAAAACAGTCACACAGGCAGAGACGCCGAAGATCAATCTGCTGGTGGACATTCAGGCAAAATTGCAGGCTGGAAAAGGTGCTGGCTATGCTCGATGGGCTAAAGTTTTTAATCTGAAACAAATGGCGCAGACCATGAATTACCTGTCAGAGAACAATCTGCTGGAGTATGCGGTTTTGGAAAAAAAGGCTGCGGCTGCCACGGCACATCACAATGAACTTTCGGCGCAGATCAAAGCGGCTGAAAAGCGCATGGCAGAGATTGCTGTTCTGCGTACTTACATCGTAAATTATGCCAAGACCCGTGAGGTCTATGTGGCATACCGCAAGGCGGGCTACTCTAAGAAATTCCGGGAGGAACATGAGGAAGAAATTCTGCTCCACCAGGCTGCTAAGAATGCCTTTGATGAGATGGGCGTCAAGAAGCTGCCCAAGGTCAAAGAGTTACAGACAGAGTACGCAAAATTGCTGGAAGAAAAGAAAAAGACTTATTCCGAGTATCGGCGCTCCCGTGAAGAAATGAGGGAGTTTTTGACTGCAAAAGTGAATGTAGATCGAGTGCTGAAAATGGAGGTAGAACAGGATGTTGAAAAAGAAAAAGACCACGGCCAGCGGTAAGCTGGTCCTGGTCAAAAGCGTTCGCAGGCACTGGACATCCGGGGGATGTCCGCTTAGTGCCGACCGGAGTGGAACGGAGACCGCGCAGCCACAGAATGAAATTCTGTGTTCAAAGGGGCTTGGGGGCGCTGCCCTCAACAAGCAAGCGGAGAGGAAAATCACAAAGGGATTTTCTTCTCTGCGGGCCTGTGTGTATTAACACAGGCATTGCTTGCCTCTTTTCTCCGAAAATGAAAAGAGCCAGTGAGAGAATCGTTAAATTTCACTCACTGGCTCAATTCGTTTCAAATTTCTCGGACAACTCTGTCAGTTCTTTCAACGTTTCTTGGATGTGATGCAACAGGGTGTCACGCATTTCTGGCGGACAGCTGGAATAAAGCATTTTCATCTGATTGACACCTTCATCTTCCAGAGAAACATCTGGATTTATAAGCGTATCTAAAGAGATGTGCAGGACCTTTGCCAATGCTCTTAAAATCAAATAGGAAGGATTCATTTTTCCCTTTTCGATATTGGCGATTTGCTTTACAGAAACATGGCTCAGATCAGAAAGTTCCTGTTGTGTCAGTTCTTTATTCTTTCGGGCTTCCCGCATTTTTTGCCCTAAAGCAGTTAAATCATCAATTGGCATAATCGTTCACCTTAATAATATTGTATCGTTCCGGTTTGTGTAAAGGAATAACCTTATTATGCCTGATAAGCGGTATGATTATACTGATTTTACAAGGCGATGAACGAAGACAACATTGTATTGCTTGAGATAAGAAACTATAATAAATAGGGAAACAGGAAATGGAGAGTAGCACTTCTTAGAGTAAAACGCAAATGTATTTGTGAACGTATCAGCAATCTTGAGAAGCGACGAGGTATTTGGATAATTTGTCAAATGAAGAAAAACAGTTGCTGTTGGACAGAACTTTCTTACATATATAGGAAATTATACGCTTCATCATAAATTCAAAAAACTATGTTATCCTATAAATTGGAGGTGGAACAATGCAGAAGATTTTAATTGTCGAAGATGATATTGACATTCAGGATATATTGAAAAACCATCTAATTGATGCAGGCTATGAAGTTGCCGTTGCGTCTGATGGCGTGAATGGAATTGCAATGTTTGATGATACAATCGATCTTGTGCTGTTAGACATCATGCTCCCTAAAATCGACGGCTATGGTGTATGTGAGGTCATTCGCAAGCGGTCACAAATCCCTATTATTATGCTTACTGCGCTTTCGGATGAAGAAAACCAGTTGCGGGGTTTTGAACAGCAGATTGACGATTACATTCCAAAGCCCTTTTCGCCCAAAATCCTGCTATGCAAGATTGCGGCTATTCTTCGCCGTAGGACTGCGGAAAATCAAAATCCATCCCTGCTTACTTATAAAGAGTTGAATATGGATGTTGATGGATTTCATGTGTATCAAGACGGAAACGAGGTTGTTTTGACCAGCAAAGAGTTTGCGCTTCTTAGGCTTATGCTTGAAAATCAGGGAAAGGTTTTTACTCGGCAAATGCTACTTGACCGATTGTGGGCGGACGATTTGGAGGTCGAGGATCGGATCGTTGACAGTCACATAAAGAACATTCGCAAAAAGTTAAATGCTGACTATATAAAAACAATCAGAGGGGTGGGATACAGAATTGACCAAGCACATTAAACAACGGTTATCCGTCAAGATTTTTATAATTACACTTCTTCTACTGGGTGCAGCTTGTAGCGGAACATATCTCTTCATCTCAAAGCTGTTACCTACGACATATTCCAATCTGATAAATGCGGCTACGGAGAAAGCCGCTATGCACCTTGTTGAGCAAATGACAGCCTTTGACAATATATCTGATTGCGAAAATGATATATCTAATTTTTCAAAGGAAACAAATGCCGCTTTTTGGATTGAGGATAGTAACGGTCGTATGATATATCCCGACGAGGCATCAATGGAAACCTCTACTACTTCGGCAGATTACACAGTTACATTCGATGAAGATGAATCGCTCATAGATATGCAACCATCTGGGAAAACTACGACAAATTTTTACCCGTTCACATTGAAAAACGGTACTGCTTATACATTGGCAGTTCAAACGGATTTGTTCGTTGTACAGCAGGCAACAAAGGTATTGTTGTCTATACTTCCGTATGTCATCCTAATGGTCTTTCTGCTTTCTCTCCTTTGTGCATGGCTCTATACACGGTACATCACTCGACCTATTGTGCGACTGAGCAAGATTTCAAAGCGAATGGCAGAACTGGATTTTTCCGGTCAATGTAGTACAGGACGAGAAGATGAATTAGGTTGCTTGGCGCAAAATCTAAATTCATTATCTGCTTCGCTATCTACTGCATTGAACGACCTTCAAGCTGCCAACCAACAGCTCAAAACAGATATTGAAAAGGAACAGGAGTTAGAAAGACAGCGGGTAGACTTTTTCTCGGCAGCATCCCATGAACTGAAAACACCACTAACCATTTTGAAAGGACATTTGGCGGGGATGCTGAACGGAGTCAGCGGCTATGAAAATCACATAGAGTACATGGAGCGTTCGCTTGCCGTTGTTGATAGGATGGAGAAGTTGGTAAAAGAACTGCTGTATCTTTCCAAAGCGGAGGGAACTCAAAAAACTGAATATAAAACCGTTGATTTTGCGGAAATACTTCGGGTACAGATTGCCACAGTAGCAGATTTATTGGAAGAAAAGAAACAGCACCTTGAAGCAAATATTCCTACCCGCCTTTATTGTGAAGTGGAACAAGCACAGATGGAACGGGCAATTCAAAATATATTGGTAAACGCAATTCGCTATTCTCCAAGTGGTGAATTGATTCGTATATCTTTGTCCGAAACGCATGGTACGATTCGCGGTGAAATTGAAAACACAGGTGTCCGTGTGCCTGACGATGCTATTCCACATTTGTTTGAAGCCTTCTATCGAGCAGATACATCTCGTAACCGCAATACAGGCGGAACCGGATTAGGGCTTTATATTGTTCGCAAAGTCATGGAAATGCACCGAGCAAATTACGGCATTTCAAATATAAACAATGGTGTACTGTTTTGGTTTGAATTGCCTTGTAAGCAGCCGGTAGACAACTCCATCTAAAATCCATAATCCATGCAAACTATATCCAAGTTGCTTTGTTATATTATAGCTGTCCTCAAGAGGGCAGCTATAATTTTTAGAAAGCGAGGTCTTATCTATGAAGAACAAAAAAATTTTGGCAATAGGCTTGTGCGGAGCAATCTGTTTAAGCATTGCAGGGGTTACTTATGCAAGCGCATCGGCTTCGGACACACCAAAGGTTTCAACATCTGAAACGGGAAACACATCCGGCGCAGATATTCTCTATCAGGATACAGACGGTGGACAAATCAGCGTTGACGGTAAAAATTGGGTTGCCGAGGCAGATTATGAGAAGAACAATGCGGCACCGGATGTGCAGTGGTGGACAGCTGATGAATACGAGGCGTGGATGAACGAACAGAAAAAAGAGATGGAATCTTTGACTGGAACCGGAGATGGTTGGTATGATGGGCAAGGCGTATTCCGCGAATTTACGCAGGAAAGCGTAGATGCTATGATGGACAGCTATAAAGAAACTCTGGAAAGTATCAAAAAGGGAGTATTGTATTCCAAAGACGACGGTGACGGCGATACCTACTCCATGATTCCACCTACTGAAGATGTAGTTTCCTCTTATAGTGTTGATGTAACAAAAGATAACGGAAAAACAGTACACATTGGGGATTATTCCACAGTTGAGGAATTAGACAAAGCCATTTCTGATGCAGTTAAAAATGGTCAACTCACACAAGAAGAAGCAGACTCCGTTCAGAAATAATAACTAAGCCATTCTGCCGGACGACGGCAAAAGAAAAAAAGCCGTCGTAGAGCAGACAATTTGACACGCCCATTTGAAACGGCGGCTTTGATTTCAGAGCCGCCGTTTCTTTGCGTTTGCACAAATCTATGACGACTTGCAGGGAGACGGTTGTTCTTTTGTCCCAACAAAAACCAGATGACACGATAGAGATCGACTTAGACCTGGACGAGCTGGATGCCACCAGTGCCGAGTTGAAAGCAACCTATCAGGAAATCAAAGATTATGTGCTGAAAGAATTTGGCTTGAAGGTTTCAAGTTTATATATTTCTCAGGTAAAACGCAAATGTGGAATTGAAGTGGGAGAAAACTATAATCTTCCAAAATCAGAAAATGCAAGAGTTCCACAATGCCCGAAAGAGAAGGAAGAAGCTATCAAGGCTGCCCTGAAATACTTTGCGATGATCTAAGAACATCGCTGATTTCAAGGAGGAATAATGCATGAAAAGCACATTTGAAAAAATGGGTGGAACCTACACACTGGGAGCAGACGGAATTTACTATCCGAATCTTGTCAGTACAGATGAAGAACCGCATTATGGGAAATATGGAATGATTCGGAAAACGTATCTGAAAGAGCATCGTCCGGCAATGTATTCTCTGTATATGTTGGAAGACAGATTAACAGAACATCTGAATGCTGTGGATGATAAAGCACAGGAGAGAACGAATATTCTGGTGCGTCAGATGATGGAGCGGCAGGGCATTACGGAAGAATCGAAAGCTCGTGATCAGATGGAATGGGTCAGAGCGGTAAATAATATCCGGAATGCTGCAGAAGAGATTGTGTTAAAAGAATTGATTTACAGGTAAACAAAGAGCTGAACAGGTGCAGAGACTAATCTGACTTGTTCAGCTTTTATAATATATGATATTATAAGTGAAAGTGATATAATATGTTCATAATTTTTCTTTTAAGGAGCGTAACGATGAGTACATTTAGAGATTGGGAAGCATATAAGAGATTAAAGAATCGAGCGGATACAAATTCTGTAGTGGATGTATTGAAAAATAAAAGCACAGGGGATTTAATTGTTAGGAAAATAATATATGGAATCGAACAGCCTTTGTATCAAGCTGTATTCACAAGGGAAATGCGTGCTTTGTATAAACTGAATAAATGTTCGAATATTGTTAATATATTGGGAGATGATTATTTAGTTATATCAACAACCAAGGAAAAGGTTGGAGTAATTTATTTAGAATATATAAACGGAATAGAATTAGGAAAATCATCTATTGAAAATTTTTCTGCAAAAGAGCGATTTTCAATAATAAAACAATTATTAGATGCCATTGAAATATCACATTCCAATGGGATTATCCATAGAGATATTAATCCTAATAATATCATGCTTACCGACGATAAACAGGTCAAGTTAATTGATTTTGGCATATGTAAAATCAATGATATGATCAATTCAGCAACAGTATATAAACTAGGGACTAATGCCTACTCAGCTCCTGAAGTTCATCAACATAGTGAAAATGCAACTGAAAAAAGTGATTTATATTCGCTTGGTGCGGTAATTTATTTCCTTTTTACCGGTCAGCAACCTCCATTAGCAGTACAGTTTCAGGATGTATTAAATGAAAAGTCTAATCCCCCAGCTATGCTGGGGAGAATAGAGTAGTCGGAAGTGGTGAGGATAACAAAATAAAGCCTCCTGTGATAGAATGAGAATGGTGTCGCAAGCCAAACTCAAAATCAAAGGAGGCGGTCCAAATGGACAATAAAAGTTTATCACATACTCGTTGGAAATGCCAGTATCACATTGTGTTTATTCCTAAATACCGAAAGAAGGTATTGTATGGGAGAATACGCAGAGATGTCCGAGAGATAATAGCAACTTTATGCCAGTATAAAAATGTAGAGATAATTGCAGGAGCGGTATGTATAGATCATGTACATTTAAGCGTAGCAATTCCACCAAAACTCAGAGTATCAGATTTTATGGGGTATCTGAAAGGAAAAAGCACATTAATGATTTATGACAGGCATCCTGAGCTGCAAAGTAAATGGGATAAAGCGTTTTGGGCTAGAGGATATTATGTTGAAACGATTGGCAATATAACAGATGAAGCAGTTCAAAAGTATATAAAAGAGCAAGCAGAAGAATCGAGACGAGAAGATTCGAGTAGTACCGCTTTATAGCGGGCCAGCAAAAGTGCTTGCGATACCGCCCTTTGGGGCGAGCAGTAACAATAGCCCTTTGGAGGGCTAATAATAAACCACCAGTTGAAC
>NZ_QUJD01000015.1:404-96569 GCF_003480555.1 Blautia sp. AM29-29 | reverse complement strand
TTTAATGGAGCCCAGGGACGTATTCTTTATGTGCTGTGGCAGGAGGATGGTATCTCAATCAGGTCACTCTCGACTAAATGCGGATTAGCGATAACATCTCTTACTACGATGCTGGAAAGAATGGAAAATCAAGGGCTGATAAGCCGTGTTCAGTCTGAAACGGACAAAAGGAAAACACTCCTGTTTCTGACTGAGAAAGCACATGCCTTAAAGGGCGAGTACGATTCTGTATCTGATGAGATGGGCAGTATTTACTACAAAGGTTTTTCAGAGGAAGAAATTACCCGGTTTGAGGAATGTCTCGACCGCATCAGAAAGAATCTTGAGGAGTGGCAGAAGTCATGAGTATTTGTATCAAAGATCAGATTCAGAACATGAATATCGTCATTGGCTGCACAGTGGGGTGTACATATTGCTATGCCCGCAACAACGTGAAACGCTGGCATATGATTGATGACTTCGCTGACCCTGAATTCTTTCCGGGTAAGCTCAAGATGATGGAAAAGAAACGTCCGCAGAACTTTCTTCTTACTGGGATGAGCGATCTCTCCGGAT
Organism: Blautia sp. AM29-29; assembly: GCF_003480555.1. Lineage (NCBI taxonomy): Bacteria > Bacillati > Bacillota > Clostridia > Lachnospirales > Lachnospiraceae > Blautia > Blautia sp. AM29-29. The sequence continues at coordinate 96,014 of NZ_QUJD01000015.1, read as the reverse complement.
GGAAGCCGGAATGGAGAGACGAGGTATTTGCAAAGATCCGTGAAAATCCACAGCATCAGTTCCTGTTCCTTACCAAGCGACCTGATCTGCTGGATTTTGATACCGATCTGGAAAACGCATGGTTTGGCGTTACGGTGACGAGGAAAGCCGAACTGTGGCGTATCGACGCCCTTCGGAAAAACATCAGAGCAAAGCATTACCATGTTAGCTTTGAACCGTTATTCGACGATCCCGGTACAGTTGACCTTTCCAGAATCAACTGGATCGTTGTCGGCACTATGACCGGGGCTCAGAGCAGGAAGATTCATACGGAGCCGGAATGGGCATGGTCTCTGACGGATCAGGCACACGCACTCGGCATTCCGGTGTTTATGAAGGAAGACCTTGTCCCTATCATAGGGGATGAAAATATGATTCAGGAAATGCCGGAAGAATTTAATAAAGTGTTAGAGGTACAGAAATCATGGAAGAAGTAATAAATGGAATCCTCATTCGTGAGGTGGAAACAAAGAACATCATGACTAAGTCTAGTCTGCCGGTAGGCGGTTACTCGGTCAATCCCTATGTGGGCTGTACACATGCCTGCAAGTATTGCTATGCTTCTTTTATGAAGCGCTTTACCGGGCACAAGGAGGAATGGGGCACTTTCCTTGATGTGAAGCATTGGCCGGAAATTAAAAATCCGAAGAAATATGCCGGACAGCGGGTGGTCATCGGTTCTGTGACAGATGGCTACAATCCACAGGAGGAGCAATTCGGGAATACCAGAAAACTTCTGGAGCAGCTGATCGGCAGTGACGCAGATATTCTGATCTGCACAAAGTCGGATCTTGTGGTACGGGATATTGATCTGCTGAAGAAGCTTGGACATGTAACCGTTTCATGGTCGATCAACACACTAGATGAAAATTTCAAGAACGATATGGATTCTGCTTCGAGCATTGAGCGCCGTATCTCTGCTATGAAGCAGGTATATGAAGCAGGTATCCGTACAGTCTGTTTCGTATCCCCGGTATTCCCCGGTATCACGGATTTTGAAGCAATCTTTGAGCGGGTAAAGGATCAGTGCGATCTGTTCTGGCTCGAAAATCTCAATCTTCGAGGCGGTTTCAAAAAGACAATTATGGATTATATCGCCGGAAAATATCCTGATCTTGTACCACTTTACGACGAGATCTATAACAAGCATAACCGCAGCTACTTTGAAGCACTTGAAGTAAAAGCTGAGGAAATGGCTAAGAAGTATGATTGTGCCTTTGTGGATAATGAAATGCCTTATGGCAGAGTCCCGCAGGGGCATCCGGTGATTGTAGATTATTTCTATCATGAGGAAATCCGTGGGACAGAGAATACCGGAAAAAGAAATCGTTAACTTCAAGTTTGTAGGGCAGATAAGCTGTTTATTTGAGTAGAAAAAAGAATTACAATTAATAACGCCGGTGCGGGATTTTGATATCCAGTACCGGCGTTATTGATTCTACAGGGGCTTGGGAGTGTAGCCACCAAATATACTATTCGTTTTCTGCTTCGGCAAGTTTGTTAAGGATCCACTCCCGATTGATAACAATGTCCTCATCATCGCGGAGATCCTTGAAATCATTGCAGTGTGAAGAAGCAAATTCATACATATTGTCAATGTCAACTGCACCAGTGATCTTACTCTTATTAATGATGGTTTATTCCATACGAGAATAAAAATAGAGTAGACGAATTATTTAGCAATCTTCATCAAATCTTTATTTTTTTCTGTTAGGTTATATTTCAGTAAGAAATGAAATATGGAAGGAAGGATAGTAAAGATGGAAATGATGTTGCAGACACAAAATTTGTGTAAATATTTTAGAAAGCAGAAAGCGGTAAATAATGTTTCACTTAATATAGAAAAGAAACAGATTTATGGACTGCTTGGACCGAATGGTGCGGGAAAATCTACCACATTGAAAATGTTGACCGGTATGATGAAACCCACTGCAGGAAAGATTTACTTTGATGGAAAACTTTGGGATAGGAAAGATTTATCAAAAATAGGAGCGCTAATTGAGAATCCGCCTATTTATGAAAATCTTTCCGCCAGAGAGAATTTGAAGGTAAGACAATTATTGCTTGGTACAGATGAAAACAGAATTGATGAGGTCTTGCAGATTGTATCACTTACAAACACCGGAAAGAAGAAAGCAGGACAGTTTTCTTTGGGAATGAAGCAAAGACTAGGCATTGCAATGGCATTGCTTGGAGAACCGGAACTTTTGATATTGGATGAACCTACGAATGGATTAGATCCAATAGGCATCGAGGAATTACGAGAGCTGATCCGGTCTTTTCCGGAACAGGGAATCACTGTAATTCTCTCCAGTCATATTCTCTCAGAGGTACAGTTACTTGCAGATAAAGTCGGGATTATTTCAGGTGGAATCTTAGGATACGAAGGAGCATTAAAGCAGGGAGATAATCTTGAAGATTTGTTTATGAATGTGGTAAGAAAAAACCAGAAAGCAGGTGAAATCCATGGTTAATATTATAAAAGCAGAACATCAAAAAGCCAAAAGAACCATGCGAAAAAAGTTTATCTGGGGATTTCCTCTTCTTACATTTGTCATGGCATTTATATTTACTCTTGGGATGACAAATGCTTATGCAGAAAGTGTTTGGAACTGGTGGTATACACTTTTGCTGCCGGGGATGATTGCTCTATTTTGTTATCTTTCTGTGGCGCAGGAGAAAAAGATAAAATACTATCATTTAATGACTATTCCCACAGACAGAAGAAAATTGGTGCTGGGGAAAATTATTTATATTGGGTATATGATTTTGTTTTCTAATGTGATTGTGTTTGCAGGAGCAACGCTTGGAGGCTTTCTTCTAACGACACATGTTCCAGTTGGAGGAGCGTTGATTGCAGTATTGTTTCTGACGGTTTCTGAGTTATGGGAGATTCCGGTAGCCTTATTTTTAAGTGAACGATTTGGAATGATTGTAAACCTGTTCGTCTGCTTATTTATTACCGTCAGCGGTGTGGTAATATCACAAACCAGAATCTGGTATGTACTTGTTTCTGCAATCCCTATGCGAATGATGTGCCCGTTGCTTCATGTTTTACCAAATGGACTTGCCGCAGAAGCAGGGAATCCTCTTTTGGATACGGGAGTCATTGTTCCGGGAATGTGTCTCTCAATCATCTGGTTTGTTTTTGTAACGGTTCTGTTTTTGAAATGGTTTGAGAGAAGAGAGGTGAAATAAGATGATTGGAAGATCTCTTAATGCAGACTTGCGAAAGATGAAAGGAACATCTGTGATTCTGGCACACTTACTGATTCCGATTATAACCAGCGTTATATTTTTAATATATTACTTTTTTTCACCATGGAATGAAAATATGAAAGTGATTGCATTTTATCAGGCAATAGGAGCAGGACTTCCGGTACTTATTGGAATTTTTACAGCAAGTGTGATGGAACAGGAACAAAATGCAGGTGATTTTCAAAATCTGTTGTCTTTACCGGATAAACCTGCAGCATTTTTATCGAAACTGTTGATGCTACTGGTTTTGTGTCTGTGCTCTATCCTATTGACAGCAATCATATTCGGAATTGGATTTGGAAGAATCGCATCAAGCGATATCGAAATCATGAAAGGATGTATATTTGCAGCATTGCTGCTGTGGGGAAGCAGTGTTCCACTTTATCTGTGGCAGCTGATTCTGGCTTTTCAGTTTGGAAAAGGGGTATCCATTGGAGCAGGGATTATATCAGGACTAATTAGTGCATTGATGCTTACCGGACTTGGAGATTATGTGTGGAAATATGTATTTGTCTGCTGGACGGGTAGAGTACCATATACTTATCTGCAATCTGTATTGGGAGAAACTAGTGTAGGTGAATGGTTGTCATTCATACCAGGTTGCTTAATATTTACAGGGATTAGTATGGTATACTATTTTTGGTGGGTAAACCACTGGGAAGGAAACAGAATATCGGAATAGAATCGAGGGAAACTATGGCAAAAATACTGGCAGTTGATGATGAACCGGCAATTTTGGAAATGATAGAAAGCATTTTGAATAAGGATGGACATCTGGTTACCAAAGTAAGTAATCCACTAAAAATTAATATGGAAGAATTACATCGTTATGACCTGATTTTACTGGACATTATGATGCCTGGAATTGATGACTTCGAATTATGCAAAAGAATTAGGATACTTGTGGATTGTCCGATTTTGTTTCTTACGGCAAAAACCGAGGAAAACAGTCTTGTAAACGGACTTTCTTTAGGAGCAGATGATTATATTTCAAAGCCATTTGGAGTGATGGAACTTCGGGCAAGGATCAATGCACATCTTAGAAGAGAGCACAGGGAACATTCTGTCCGGATGGTTTTGGGGAGGGTCTGTATTCAAATATCTCAAAAGAAACTATTGGTTGATGATAAGGAACTTCCTCTTACGAAAGCGGAGTACGAAATCTGTGAATTTCTGGCTAAAAACAGAGGACAGGTTTTCTCGAAGGAACAGATATTGGAAGCGGTCTTTGGCTTTGACAATGAGAGTAATGACAGTACTATAATCACGCATATCAAAAATATAAGAGCAAAATTTGCGGATTATGATTATACACCGATAAAAACAGTCTGGGGGATTGGATATAAATGGGAAGAGTAAAGAGAAGCAATGCACTCAGCAGGATTTTTATGAGATATGTACTGGTCATGCTTGGATCATTAGTTGGTTTGGTGATTGTTGCTTATCTGCTGCTGTACCTTTTGATTAGTGTGGGCTGTATTTATCCGGCAAATTATGCAGAGCAAAAGATTAATGAAGCATATGATACGATTCTACGTGCAGATAAAGTGACTGCTGAGATGATTCCCGCACTTTGTGATTATGTAATCTTTTCAGAGAATGGAGAGAAAATAGGTGGAGATCTGTCAGAACAATACGAACAGATAGCATGGAATGTTGCAAAGTACGGAAACGCATCCGGGAAATATTTTTATAAAGTAATTGTAAGGGAAAATGAATATGTTGTATTGCAATATCGCCTGACACCTCAATATCATTCAGCTTTTTTGAGGGAGCATTTTATAGGACCACAGAATGTGATGATTATTATGTCTGTGATTGGAGCGGTAGCGATTATCATCATTCCGTCCATACGTTTTGGAAAAAGAATCAAAAAGCAGATGCAGCCTGTATTAGACGCAATCAGACAAATAAAGGATCAAAATCTGGAATATGAGACATCCTGTTCCGGTATCAAAGAGTTTGATGACTGTTTATCGGCAATCGATGATATGCGAGATGCATTGCGAGAATCTTTAGAAAAGCAGTGGAAAACAGAGCAGGAAAAGAAACAACAGATGTCTGCTTTGGCGCATGATATTAAAACACCTCTTACGATTGTACGGGGAAATGCAGAACTACTTTCAGAGACTGAACTGACCACAGAACAGAAGAATAATATCACTTATGTTTTGAACGGCACAACACAGATACAAAGTTATGTAAAACAGTTGATAGATGTCACAAAATCATGGAATTGCAGTGATGTTACCTATACAACGGTGAGGTTAGAAGATTTTTTCGCAGATATAAAGGAACAGGCACTCGGACTGGTAGAAATCTATCACCAGAAAATAGATTGGAAGGCGGGACAAAGTGATAAAAAGGTAACGATTGCTTATGATCCAATGTTCCGGGCCGTAATGAATATGATTCAGAATGCAGTGGAGCATACAAAAGAAAATGGAATCATTTATATTGACGCAAAGGAGCAGGATGGCCGGCTGACATTCATTGTGGAGGATAGCGGATCAGGATTTACAAAAGAAGCATTATTGCATGGCACAGAGCAGTTTTTTATGGATGACACAAGTAGAAATGGCGAAGCCCATTATGGGATGGGACTATTTTTTGCAAAAACTGTGGCTGAAAAATATGGTGGAGGTATTAAACTTTCAAATTCTGAAAATACAGGTGGGGCGAGGGTAGAAATATTTTTCCTGAGTAGTCAAGAAACAAGCTAAATAGACCGCAATTAAGCTATGTAAAAGAAATTTTACATGCTTTTATCTAATATGTAACAGTTAGCGAAAGATGCCAGAGCAGTATACCATGTCAAACGAATTGTGTTAGTTAATCTGGATCTTATTGATGAATATCTGGAAGCATTCCGTGATGAAGAATTTTGATGAAAGAACAGGAGGAACAACTATTCCTCGAAAATTGAGAATTACATATGTTCAATTCTTTGTATTAGGTATATATTTTGAAAAGTTATCCGGTTATACTGACAATATCAAAAGGCAGAACTGTTAGAATGAGGTGAGCAGATGGATACAGCACAGAGAATAAGGATAATTCGGATGATTGAAAAAATAGAGAAGAACCCAGAATTCAGTAGTAAAATCGGTGTGAGAAATACATCTGAGTTTATATCAAGTAAACAATCAAAAAAATGAATGATTCAAATCATAACAGGAGTCAGAAGGAGTAGAATATGTTATCGTTATTATTTGCTATATGCATGATTTGGTTTATTGGAAAATTTTTTATATTTGGTGTAAAAGCATCCTGGGGAATCTTAAAGCTGCTCTGTACAGTTGTATTTTTCCCGGTGATTTTGATAGGAATGGTTGTTGGCGGACTGATTTATATTGCACTTCCATTGTTGATCATCGGCGGAATCATTGCACTTATATCATCTAACTCATAAAAATACGAGGAGGGAAGAAATTATGGGATATGATATAGAAAAAGAGAAACGAGAAGCGATTGAAGCAGGACAACGTGCGTTAAGTAGTCTTCGGACAGCAAAAGAGAACCTGAACAGTGCAAAGAATTGGGGCTTGGTGGATATGTTTGGCGGTGGATTCTTTTCTACAATGTTGAAACACTCCAAGATGGATCAGGCAAGACAAAATATGGAACAGGCGAAATATGATCTTCGTAATTTCAGTAGGGAATTAAATGATGTGAACGTGGCTTGTAATTTAAACATCAATACTGGAGACTTCTTATCCTTTGCAGATTATTTTTTTGATGGATTTGTTGTGGATTGGATGGTGCAGGATCGAATCAATAATGCTAGACATCAGGTGGAAGAAGCTATCCGCAGAACGGAATACATCATAAACCAGTTACAGCATATGTAAAGGAAAGAGGCAGTGAACCATAAATAGGTTCGCTGCCTTGTTTTTTCATACTTATTTCTGTTTCTTTTTTTCTTCTCTGAGCAATTCGATGTTTAGTCCCTGCTCTCCGGCTGTTTTATCAACCCAGAGATTCAGAGAATCTATTGCCAGAGAAATTTCATCCAGTTTGTTGCTGATAAAAGCAAAATCCTTGATCTCATCATCACTGATCTTACCGTCACGGGCAATCTGGATCAGGCGTGTGGTAAGAGGATTAATCTCATTCAGACTGGCAATGGTTTCCAGGATTATATTGGACAAGTCAGAAACTTCGACTTCCGGGACATAACGGTGACCGATTTCGCATTTATGAGAGCAGTAATAATTGCAGAGATCTGGTCGCCCGTAAGCGTCTGCCATCTGGATAATATCATAAGGTGTAGGTTCCTGCATTTCATATTCAAATTTTTCAATTTTAGAATCAGAAACAGCAGTCATTTTTTCGCTGGCTTCTAATCTGGTAAGACCGGCTTCTTCCCGGCAAATCTGATAAATTGTTTTATTTTCTCTTGTAGATTGTTTCCCCATGAGAATAACCTCCCCGTATATCGCCGAACATGAGAATTATCAGGTGTTAAGTCCACATGCTGTGCGTGTATTTTCTTTATAGATTTTATTATACTTGAAGCATCAGTAAACAACAAGTGCATTGTTGATACGGAATTATGAAAGGAAGAAAAAACATGAGGAAAACTAGAAGTGATTGTAGAGTAGGAACATTTGAAAAGAAGCATGGTCTTCCACCGGGGACTATTAGAAACAAAAATGGAAGAGATACCAGAAGTGACAAAAAAATTGGCACCATTCGCAAAGAAGCAAAGTAGGAACATAATCATGGAAAAGAAAATAAGAAAAAGATATCATTCAGAAGAAGCTGTAAAAAAAGCGTTAAAAATTGAATCATTTCGAAATTTAACAAAGGATAAAGTGATGGAGTTTACATCTATGATTCCATATATGGAAAAGGAAGTGGCGCTTGAAATAATAAAGCAGTTCCCAGTATATGTAGAGTTTGTGGAATCAGCAATAGAAAATTATACACAGTTATGCAAAACAATTTTAGAAACAAATAAAGAAGAATATGAACAAGCAGTTCATGCACATCAGTATGTTCTTGAGACCTTCGTAAATCAGCTGGAACAAGAAAACTTAACAGAGGAGGAAAGAAGGGAATTTTCTGAAAAAATGATGGAAGAAGCTGATAAAATAACGGAATTATATTTACAGCAGCAGAAATTTCATGAGCGAGTGTTCAAGACGATTGGGGGAGTTGTAACATTAGCTTTGGGAGTGACGGTAACAATGTTAGGTTTAAAAGCAATTGGTAGCGATGAAGATTTACCTCAACTAGATGATGAGAATCAGAATGTTGCATAATAGCTTTATCTATAATTGAAAACAACAGGATGGAAAGGCTCAGGAAAAAGTATTCTGGGCCTTTTGTCTTAGAAGGATAGCAGTATAAAAGAGCAGGGATTTTTATACCCCACCTATTGATATACACTGTAACCATCAAAGAAGATTAAATCATAAAATTCAAAGAAATGGAGGAGTTGGCAATGAAAGGTTTTAACACTGGTGATGGTTACATGGGATTGGAGACTGTGAGAAAAAGTCTGTAACACTTTTTCTATGCGAACCCTACAAAAATATTAGAAGAATAACGTATGCAAAACTTCCTGTTTGCCAACTTGCCCTTTGAGAGAGGAAAAATCCTTTTCTCAAAGGGCTTTTTTGTTTATACGGATATTCGCAAACTTACAAGATAAAGCTAAAATTTCATATACTCTAAGCACAAGGAGGTTGAGGTTTATGAGCCAAACAGCACAGTGTCTAAGGCATATAAGCCACGAACCTGGTATACATTCTGCCAAATGGGAACAATGACGCAGGGTATCTGTAAATTAAAAAATAATGAAAAGAAGAATAAAAAAATACAACACGAAAGGATGCGTCAAGGTAATGCAAGAATTATCGTGATACATCCTTTTGTATTTGGATTGAGTATTTTTCTTTCCCTGCTTGTCAAAAGTAATGGATGGAATGTATAATATTGTTAATGATCCAGAGATATTTATTTTGGAAACAGCTTAATCAATTTGGAGGTATAAAATGAAAGCACATAAGTATTGGTCAATCGGAGCGTTAATTACTATGATTGGAACTTTTTATACTGGATATAAAGGATCCAAATCAGGTCATAGGTATTTTGCGTGTAGCACTCTTATATGTATGATCATGTCTATGTATACGGGACATAAAATGATTTCAGGTAATAAAAGAACAAGAAAACAGGTGGAAAATACAAAAGCGGAGGAATAGTAAATGTTAGAGTTAGGAAAAAAAGCACCGGACTTTGAATTGCCGGATCAGAATGGAGAAATGCATAAATTAAGCGATTATGCAGGAAAAAAAGTGATCTTATATTTTTATCCAAAGGATAATACACCAGGATGTACGAAGCAGGCATGTGGCTTTTCTGAGCGTTATCCACAGTTTACTGAGAAGGGAGCTGTTATTCTCGGAGTAAGCAAGGACTCTGTAGCGTCTCACAAGAGATTTGAAGAAAAATACGGACTGGCATTTACGCTATTAGCAGATCCGGAGCGTAAAGTTATTGAAGCATATGATGTCTGGAAAGAAAAGAAAAATTATGGAAAAGTATCTATGGGTGTAGTAAGAACTACATATCTTATTGATGAGCAGGGAATCATTATAAAGGCAAATGATAAAGTCAAGGCGGCAGATGATCCTGAAAATATGCTTAAGGAATTGGCATAATGAAGATTATTTTATCACCTGCAAAAAAGATGATTGTAGATACCGATAACTTAGCACCGGTTGAACTGCCTGTCTATATTGATAAGACAGCAGAAGTATTAAACTGGATGAAAAGCAAATCAAAAGAAGAACTGAAAGCTATCTGGAAATGTAATGACAAGATTGCAGAGCAGAACTTTAACAGATTGGAAAATATGGATCTTTATAACAGGCTTACTCCGGCTGTTTTAGCATATGAAGGGATTGCATTTCAATATATGGCACCATCTGTGTTTGAAATCCAGCAGTTTGAGTATTTGCAAAATCATTTAAGAATCTTGTCCGCGTTTTATGGCATTTTAAAACCAATGGATGGTGTGACTCCTTATCGTCTTGAAATGCAGGCAAAGGTTGGAATTGGAGATGCAAAAAATCTGTATGAGTACTGGGGAGAATTGTTATACCGCTCAATAATCGATGACAGGAGGATTATCATTAATCTTGCATCAAAAGAATACTCAAAATGTATAGAAAAGTATCTGACATCACAGGACAGATATATTACGATTGTATTTTGTGAGTTATCCGGAGATAAATTGGTAACAAAAGGTACCTATGCCAAGATGGCTCGTGGTGAAATGGTCAGATTCATAGCGGAAAATAATATTGAAAATCCGGTGGAGATTCAGAAATTTGACAGACTCGGATATTCGTTTAGGTCTGATTTATCTTCAGATTCAGAATATGTATTTGAACGCAAAATAAAATAGTTATTCAGGTAAAAGATGCTCAGTTTGACAGTTTTTGTAATAATGAGAATTATTACTATTTTTATTGACTGCAGGATGATGGTGGTATATAATCCTTATTAAGAACTAATCCTAATAAGGAGGACGAATGACAAGTAGGAGAAATACCATTCAAAAAGATCTCGTAAGAAATACCGTATACGAAATGAGAAGACACGTTACGGCGAATGAAGTGTATGAATTTATAAAAGAAGCATATCCAACAATTGGAAAAGGAACTGTATATAGAAATCTTGATATATTGGTAGAGGAAGGTGCATTAAGAAAGGTTGAAGTTCCGAATGGACCGAACCGATTTGATTTTACATTGAAAAATCATTACCATGTAAGATGTATAAAGTGCGGTGAAATTTTTGATGTGGATATGGATCAAATACCGGATTTACTGGAAAGAATTCATAACACTCATGGAATTGAATTTGTGGATTATGATATTTCATTTAAAGGCATTTGCCCGAAATGCAGGGAGAAGGTAAAGGAGGAACAGCATGGATAGGAAAGCAATGTATAAGTTGAGTTATGGACTGTTTATATTGACCGCTAAAGAAGCAGAAAAAGATAACGGATGCATCATTAATACAGCCATTCAGGCAGCTTCGGAACCAAACCAGTTAAGTATCTGTGTAAATAAGGCAAATTATACGCATGATATGATTCAAAGAACCGGAAAATTTACTGTATCAGTCTTAAGTCAGAAGGCACAATTTGAATTGTTCAAACATTTTGGCTTCCAATCAGGAAGAGATACCAATAAGTTTGAAGCCTTTGAGCAGTGTGCCAGGGGCACAAATGGTATTTATTATATTACAGAAGGTACAAATGCATACATTTCTGTGACAGTTACTAAAACAGAGGACTTGGGTTCACATACGATGTTTATCGGTGAGATAACCGATATGGAAGTTTTAAGCAATGTTCCTTCAGTAACATATGATTATTATCAGAATAATATTAAGCCTAAGCCACAGGAGGTTGGAAAAACAGAGGACGGTCAGACAATATGGCGTTGCAGAATTTGCGGATATGAATATGTAGGCGAGGAATTACCAGATGACTTTATATGTCCTTTGTGCAAGCACCCGGCATCAGATTTTGAAAAAGTAGTAAAGAAAACGGAGGTAAAAGAGATGGCGGCAAACAAATATGCAGGAACACAGACAGAGAAGAATTTACAGGAGGCATTTGCAGGGGAATCACAGGCAAGAAATAAGTATACCTATTTTGCTTCTGTAGCGAAAAAGGAAGGTTAGTATAAGAAGGTATGATGGTATGAAGATATTAGTAATTCCTGATGTTCATCTTAAACCGCAGATGTTTAAACAGGCTACAGCTCTTATGCATCAGGGAATTGCCGATCGAGCGGTATGTCTGATGGACATCCCTGATGATTGGGACAAGCAATATAATGTCGGACTTTATGAAGAAACTTATGATGAGGCTGTTCGGTTTGCAAAAGCATTTCCGGAAACAGCCTGGTGCTACGGGAATCACGATTTGAGTTATCTGTGGCATTGTCTGGAGAGCGGTTATAGCTCCATGGCTTCAATGACAGTGCAAAGAAAGTTGTTGGATTTGCGAGAGGCTGTTCCAGAAGATAATCCCATTAAATATGTTCAGAGAATAGACAATGTTCTCTTTTCTCATGGAGGCGTACTGAATTTCTTTGTAGAGGAATATGTTCCGCGAGCAAAATATAATGATGTGGATGCTGTGCTGGAGACGATTAATCAGCTCGGAAGAATCGAGATGTGGAATGATGCATCGCCGATCTGGCTGAGACCACAGCATTCAAAAATGAGATTATATAAGCCACGTAAGTTGTTGCAGGTTGTAGGCCATACACCTATGGATGCAATTACGAAAGAGGGAAATCTGATTAGCACGGATGTGTTTTCAACTTACAGAGATGGAAAGCCAATTGGAACAGAGGAGTTCCTCTTGCTCGATACAGTGACATGGGAATACTGCGGAATTAAGATGTAGAATCCGATACGTAATTGGATGCATATTATGTCTGCGTCTCAAATACGCTGCTTCTTTTTCATACTCTGTAATGGAAAACCAACGAAAATCTCTTTTTACCTCAAAAGAAAGTAATAGCCACCAAAAATATCGGAAAAACTTTGTGAAAAAATAGAATTGTGTTTCGCAAGGGTCCCCTGTAAAATAGCGGCAGGAGGAGAAAGAGAGAAAAGGAGCTTCTTAATCTTATGGGAACAAATGAAAAGAATATGACTGCGGGATCCCCCGGAAAACTGATCATAACGTTTGCCATACCACTGATGCTCGGAAATATTTTCCAGCAGTTTTATACGATGGCGGACACCATGATTGTTGGCCAGGTGGTAGGAGTAGAAGCGTTGGCGGCAGTAGGCGCCGGAGACTGGCTGGTCTGGCTGGTGCTGGGCATCATGACAGGTATCACACAGGGCTTTTCGATTCTTGTATCGCAGTACTATGGAGCAGGGGAAAAGGAAAATCTGAAATGTGCGGTGGCGAAAAGCTATATTATGACAGCATTACTGTCTGTGATTGTACTCGCAGTAAGTGAAGGAGCAGTTTATCACGTTCTTTTATTTTTGCAGACACCGGATAATGTTATTGATCTGACGATGCTATATTTACGGCTGATTTTTGCGGGAGTCCCGATTATAGCTGCCTATAATATCTTTGCGGCGATCCTGAGGGCACTTGGAAACAGCAGATCTCCACTGATTGCAATGACAGTGGCAGCAGTGATCAATGTGGGACTTGACCTGCTGTTTGTGGCAGTTTTTGGCTGGGGCGTAGCCGGAGCAGCCGTGGCGACTGTTATTGCACAGGGATTTTCAGCCTTGTACTGTCTGCTTGTATTACGGAAAATCAGGGATATCCGACTGGAAAAGGAGGATTTTTACAGGCAGCCGTCTATGAGTCTGCGGCTTTTGAAGCTGGGAACTCCTCTTGCCATACAGAACGTGATCATTTCTGTGGGAGGACTTACGGTGCAGTATGTGATCAATGGCTTTGGCTTTCTGTTTGTAGCCGGATTTACGGCAACGAACAAGCTGTATGGAATTTTGGAGATGGCAGCCGTTTCCTATGGATATGCGATTACAACGTATGTAGGGCAGAATCTTGGCGCAAAGAAATATCAGAGAATCCGAAAAGGTGTGCGCAGCGGTACGTATATGGCAGTGCTCACTTCTGTTTTCATTTCCGGTATGATGGTGCTGATTGGGCGTAATATATTGTCTCTGTTTGTATCCGGTGAACCGGAGCAGATCCGACAGGTGTTAGATATTGCATATAAGTATTTGTTTATCATGGCTGTCTTTTTGTGGATACTGTATTTGCTGCATGTGTATCGTTCCGCGATCCAGGGGCTGGGCAATACTTTGATTCCGCTTGCCAGCGGCATTGCGGAATTTGTGATGCGTGTCAGCGTTGCGCTGCTGCTGCCGAAATGGATCGGCGAAGAGGGAATATACTATGCCGAGATCTGTGCATGGAGCAGTGCAGCTGTTTTACTGATCATAAGCTATATGATTCTGATGCGAAAATATAAAGATGCTAAAACGTCAGAAAGCTGATGCAGTCTCGCCTGCAAGAGGATTTTAGAGCTCTTACCCCGCTTAAAGCATAAGTAAGAAATAATACAAAAAAAGCAGTGCTGCAGAACGCAAACTACAGGAAACAGATGGGAAGGCGTACCCGAGGTACGACAAAAATCTGTCATGCGGTAATTTGCGCTCTGTGGGACTGCTTTTTTGCATGATTCTTGGAGTTTTGGGGAATTACGACAAGAAATAACCAAAAATTTCAATAACTAATCCAAAAATATTCTATTTTTTTTCAGACCGCTTGTGATTATAATGAATTCATCAGCTAGGAACGAAGCGAATCTAGCAAAATCACCAAACGGGAGGAATAAAAATGAAAAGAAAAGCATTAGCAGCAATTATGGCAGTAGCTATGGCAGTATCCATGGCTGGCTGTGGAGGATCCCCATCAGAGTCTAAAGATTCTACCCAGAAAACAGAAACAGCAGATTCTACGGCATCAACGGGCGGAAGCGTAGAAAACAAGGACAAACCTCTGTGCTGGTTCAACCGTCAGCCATCCAGCAGTGCTACCGGCGAATTGGACAAAGATGCTCTGAACTTCAACGGAAATACTTATTATGTAGGTTTCGATGCAAACCAGGGTGCTGAACTGCAGGGACAGATGGTTCTGGATTACATCAAGAAAAACGCAGACACGATCGACAGAAACGGTGACGGCGTAATCGGATATGTTCTGGCAATCGGTGATATCGGACATAACGATTCTATCGCCCGTACACGTGGTGTTCGTTCCGCACTTGGAACAGGTGTAGATGCAGACGGCGGAGTAGATTCTACACCGGCCGGAACAAACGTAGACGGAAAAGCAAAGGTTGTGCAGGATGCAACTCTGGATGTAGACGGAAAAACATATACCATCCGTGAGCTGGCTTCTCAGGAAATGAAAAACTCAGCAGGTGCAACATGGGATGCTGCAACAGCTGGTAACGCGATCGGAACATGGACAGCTTCCTTCGGTGATCAGATCGATGTTGTAGTTTCCAACAACGATGGTATGGGAATGTCAATGTTCAATGCATGGGCGAAAGACAACAAAGTTCCTACCTTCGGTTACGATGCGAACAGCGATGCTGTAGCAGCAATCGCTGAAGGATACGGCGGAACAATTTCTCAGCATGCAGACGTTCAGGCTTATCTGACACTGAGAGTTCTGCGTAACGCACTGGACGGTGTAGACATTGATACCGGTATCGGTACAGCAGATGAAGCCGGCAACTGCCTGACAGAGGGTGAAGATTACAGATACAGCGAAGAAGAGAGATCTTACTACGCATTAAATATTGCTGTAACAGCCGATAACTACAACGATTTCACAGATTCCACAAAAGTTTACGATAAAGTTGCAAAACAGCTGGATGAAAGCAAGAGCCCATCCAAAAAAGTATGGCTGAATATCTACAACGCATCGGATAACTTCCTGAGCTCTACCTATCAGCCACTGCTGGAGAAATATGATGATCTGCTGAACCTGAAGGTAGATTACATCGGTGGAGACGGACAGACAGAGTCCAATATCACAAACCGTCTTGGAAACCCGAGCGAGTATGATGCTTTTGCAATTAACATGGTTAAGACCGATAATGCAGCAGCATATACATCACTTCTCTCCAAATAATTTGAGACAGAATAAGAGTGTAAATGGTAACGATTCGGAGCCATGCGAAATCGAGATGAGGTCTCTGAATTGTTACCGTAAATGAATGAAATTATAGAGGGGTGTCAGCAATGATACCCTTCTTTATTAAGAAAAGGAAGCGCAGCTATGACAGATGATAAGAATAAATATATCTTATCGATTAACGGCATGAGCAAATCGTTCGGTAGAAATAAGGTTCTGAAACATATCAGCATGAATGTCAAACCTGGAACCATTATGGGACTGATGGGTGAAAACGGTGCCGGAAAATCGACAATGATGAAATGCCTCTTTGGAACCTATCAGAAAGATGAAGGAACCATCGTATTGGACGGAAAAGAAGTGAATTTCTCCGGTCCGAAGGATGCACTGGAAAACGGAGTGGCAATGGTACACCAGGAGTTGAACCAGTGTCTTGAAAGAAGTGTTGTAGATAACATGTTCCTTGGAAGATACCCAAAGAATTCCGTTGGAGTGATCGACGAAGGAAGAATGAAAAAAGAAACATCAGACCTGTTCAGAAAACTGGGAATTACAGTTGATCTGACGCAGCCAATGAAGAAAATGTCTGTATCTCAGAGACAGATGTGTGAGATCGCAAAAGCGATTTCCTATCATTCCAAAGTCATTGTACTGGATGAACCTACATCATCCCTGACTGCACCAGAGGTTGAAAAACTCTTTAAGATGATGCGTCAGCTGAAGGCGCAGGGAATTGCTCTGATCTACATTTCACATAAAATGGATGAAATATTTGAAATCTGTGACGAAATATCCGTACTGCGAGACGGAAGCCTGGTCATGACCAAGCCAAGTAAAGAAACGGATATGAACGAACTGATCGCCGCCATGGTTGGACGTTCTCTGGACAACAGATTTCCGCCTGTAGACAATACACCGGGAGAAACGATTCTTTCCGTACAGAATATATCAACAAAATATGCACCGAAACTGCAGAATATTTCTTTTGATATCAAAAAAGGAGAAATTTTCGGATTCTATGGTCTGGTCGGTGCCGGTCGTACGGAACTTCTGGAGACAATCTTCGGAATTCGTACAAAAGCAGAAGGAAATATCGTATATGATGGAAAAGTACTGAACTTCTCCTCCCCGAAGGATGCCATGGATCACGGATTTGCTCTGATTACAGAGGAAAGAAAAGCCAATGGTCTGTTCCTGAAGGGCGATATTACATTCAATACTACCATTGCGAATATGAAACATTATAAGAGCGGAATCGCATTGTCGCATGACAAGATGGTGCGTGCAACGGCTGAAGAAATCAAGATCATGCATACAAAATGTATGGGACCGGATGATATGATCGCCAACCTTTCCGGTGGTAATCAGCAGAAGGTCATCTTTGGTAAATGGCTGGAGCGTTCACCGAGCGTATTCATGATGGATGACCCGACACGAGGAATCGATGTTGGAGCAAAATATGAAATCTATGAACTGATTATCAATATGGCGAAACAGGGAAAAACAATCATCGTTGTTTCTTCCGAAATGCCGGAGATTCTTGGTATTACCAACCGAATCGGTGTTATGTCTAACGGACGTCTGGCCGGAATCGTAAATACCAAAGAAACAAACCAGGAAGAATTATTGAGACTCAGTGCTAAATACCTGTAACAGGAGGAAAATTGGAAATGGCAGAAAACAGCGTTATTATTTCGTCGGAAGAAGAAGCAAAGCTTTTGAAGCCGATCGATGAATATGTGGAAGAAATCCAGAAAAAAATCGATGCATTACGTGCAGACGGCTTTGATAAAGTGAGCGATCTGAAAAAACAGATCGCGATCGCAAAAGAAAACAAGAACTTATCCGCAACACAGAGAGATAAGATCATTGAAAACAGCAAAAAAGAGCTGGAAAATGCAAAAAAAGTAGAAGCAGACAACAAAGAAGAAATCAAAAAGCTGATCGCAGAGGCAGAAAGCTATCTGGCAGCGCATTACAAAAAGGATTATTACGACGTAGTAAACAAAAGCTGCAAAGCTGCAAAAGCAGAAGAAAACAGCAGATATGAGAAGGTCAAAGCAGATCTGAAGAGCGAGCATCAGAAAAAGGTTGCTTCTCTGAAGGATGCAGAAGAGATCAAGGCTGAGAAATATGTGCTCAAAAATAAATTGTTTGATGCACAGATGGCTCACGAATCGAAGCTTCAGGAGATCAAGGACAGAAGACATGAAGCATTCATGCATAAATATCACCTGATCGACCTGTTGCGGGCTTCCAAATTTACATTCCCGCAGCAGAGAATACAGAAACTGGAAAATTACAGATATACCTTCGATTTATCTCAGTTCCTGTACAAAAACGGTCTGTATATCGTAATCATTCTGATCTTCATCGCACTGTGTATCATCACACCGATCGTTAAAAATACACAGCTGCTGACTGTTACCAACATCCTGAATATCTTACAGCAGGCATCCCCGCGTATGTTCCTTGCACTTGGTGTTGCCGGTCTGATCCTGTTAACAGGTACCGACCTTTCCGTGGGACGTATGGTTGGTATGGGTATGGTTACAGCAACCATCATCATGCATAACGGAATCAATACAGGTGCCGTATTCGGACATGTATTTGACTTCTCCGCTATGCCTGCTACAGCGAAAGCACTGTTTGCACTGTTAATGTGTGTAATCCTTACGACAGCATTTGCCATGATTGCCGGATTCTTCATGGCGAGATTCAAAATGCATCCGTTTATCTCTACCATGGCGAACATGCTGATCATCTTCGGTCTGGTTACCTATGCGACCAAGGGTGTATCCTTCGGTGCGATTGATTCTGCCATCCCGAATACTTTCATTCCGCAGATCGGAAAATTCCCGACCATCATTCTGTGGGCTGTTGCAGCAGTTGCCATTGTATGGTTTATCTGGAACAAAACAACTTTTGGCAAAAACCTGTATGCGGTAGGTGGAAACCCGGAAGCGGCAGCAGTATCCGGTATCTCTGTATTTAAAGTAACAATGGGAGCATTTATGCTGGCAGGTATCCTGTATGGCTTCGGTTCCTGGCTGGAATGTAACCGTATGGTTGGTTCCGGTAGTGCAGCTTACGGACAGGGATGGGATATGGATGCCATCGCAGCCTGCGTAGTTGGTGGTGTATCCTTTACCGGTGGTATCGGTAAGATCTCCGGAGTTGTAACCGGTGTACTGATCTTTACCTCCCTGACATATGCCCTGACGATTCTGGGTATTGATACTAACCTTCAGTTCATTTTCGAAGGTATCATTATCCTGGCAGCCGTAACACTTGACTGTCTGAAATATGTACAGAAAAAATAATGAAACATTCATAAAGATACCAGGAGTGCAAAGCACGTAGCAATCTGGTATCAAAGGGGTCAGAAAAACTTTTGATTCCAACATCTTCATAAACAGATAGAATATAAGACAGCCCGGTCGTCCGATGGATGACCAGGGCGGTCTTTTGTTCTGTTTTGGCAAAAATTTTTGTAACTATTCATTCAGCAGAGAGCAATCTTCTGCTATAATAAAGGAACAACAATATGCTCCGCAAAACAGGAGGATAAGGATGGAACAATATAAAGTGATTCTTGTCGATGATGAAGTAGAGGTCATCGATGTTATGAAAAAAAAGATCCGCTGGAATGATCTGGGATTTGACGTAGTGGGAAGTGCCACCAACGGCGTGAAGGCTTTGGAGCTGGTGGAAAAGCTTCAGCCTGATGTGGTGCTGACGGACATTAAGATGCCTTATATGGATGGACTGGAGCTGGCAAGAAAGCTGAACCAGGACTATCCTAATATTTACATTATGCTTTGCACCGGCTTTGACGAATTCGAGTATGCGAAAGAGGCCGTCCATCTGGAGATTAAGGAATATATGCTGAAACCCATCAGCGCCACCGAGCTGTCAGAGAGCCTGATGAAGCTGAAAACAACACTGGACAGGGAACGGGAAGAAAAGTTAAATGTAAAAAAACTGGAAGACTATTTCCAGGAGGTTTTACCAAAGCTGCAGTCCAATTTCTTCATTTCCCTGATTGAAGGAAGAGTCAGAGAAGAGGACTATGAACGATTCCTTTTGGATTATCAGGTGGATATGAAGGGACCTTTGTTTTGCTGCATGATTTTTCATACCTCGGAAAATGATGTGCCGGATGGGATGAATCCCTTATTATTATCCATGTCCGTGGAACGGGAGATCAAACAGCGGCTGATGGAGAACTGTAATTGCCAGGAATTCATCTATATGGGTAATACCATTCTGATTATGGAACTCCATTCAGAAGATGAGATAGCTCAATTGACGGACAAGTGTGACCGGTTCTGCCGCTGGGCATGGAGAATTATGGGGGCGGCGGTTACCGCAGGGGTCGGAACCGTCTGCAACAATCTGTACGATATCAGTATTTCCTACGAGGGAGCCAGAGAGGCGGTATCCTACCGTGTCCTGTACGGAACGAAACGAGCCATCAATATCGCAGAGATCGTTCCCAAAGAGTCAAAAAAGGCGGTTCCCTTAGAAGAAACAAAGATGCAGGAGCTGTTTCGTGCCATCCATGTAGGGGATCAGGAAAAGATCCGGAAAGAAGCCATCAAAGAGACAGAAAAGCTCCATAAGAATGCAGCCACCATCAGCCAGTACAATCTGGCCACCATGGAGATTGTCAGCGGCTTTTTCAAATTTTGTGCCAATAATTCCATGGATTTCAATGAAATTTCCGGAAATGTACAGAATCTTTACGAAAGAGTGACTCAGCTGGATGAAAGCTCTATGACAAACTGGATTATCAATATGTCTATGGCGATCAGCGAAAAACTGAGAAGTACCAGAAACAGTACCTCCAGACGGATCATCACCGATGCACAGAACATCGTAAAAGACAGATATATGGAACCGGCGCTCTCGCTGGATGATGTGTGCGCAGATCTTGGTGTGTCCAATTCTTACTTTTCGTCCATCTTTAAAAAGGAAACCGGTCAGTCCTTCGTCTCCTATCTTACCGATTACCGAATGGACAGGGCAGAAGAAATGGTGCTGAACACCGATGAAAAAAGCTATAAGATCGCAGAAAAAGTGGGATATCAGGATGCGAACTACTTCAGCTATGTATTCAAAAAGAAATTCGGTGTTTCCCCTTCCAAATACAGAGCTTCCGGAAAATAGGGAACAGGTGAAAGGGAAAATACATGAAAGATAGAAAAAGAAAGCCGGATTCCCGGAAGAACATCGTATTTAACATACAGTCGATTATCCTGTCTGTCCTTATGGCGATTTCACTGGTTACGATCATTGTAATGGGATTGCTGCTTTACCATCGATTCAAGCTGGCATTGGAAAAAACAGCAGTGGACAACACGGAAGCTACTGTAGAGGCTACCGTGGATCGGTTAAATGCAGACCTGCTGGATATTCGGCAGATTATAAACGGGGCAAACTACAACGTGGTCCAGCAGTTTGATATATCCAGCCGGGAATTCTCGGAGCAGTTCAGTCTGCTCTATGAGACCAACTCCGATAAGATTCAGAGCCTGGCTTTGTATGACCCCAAAGGAAATCTGATTGCATCGGAGCCGGTGGCGGCAGAAAAGAAAAATGTGAAGGTGCAGACGCAGGAATGGTATAAAAATGCGGAAGATGCCATTGAAAATATACACTTTTCCACACCGCATATCCAGGAGCTGTTTGAGGACGGCTCTTATCGGTACCAATGGGTCGTTTCCCTGAGCAGGTATGTAGATGTCAACAAGGGAGAGACACCGGAAACCGGTATTCTTTTACTGGATATGAAATATTCTGTGATCAGGGACGTGATGAAGCAGATCAATGACTGTTCCGGCGGAATCTACTATTATCTGACCAGTCAGGACGGAGAAATGATCTACCATCCCCGGGGAACGGAATTAAACCGCGGATTATTTGAAGAAAACAGTCTGGAAGCGGCAAAATACGAGGACGGAACCTACGAGATCCGTTCCGGCGGTCAGAACGAGACCGTGATCGTCGGCAGCGTAGCCTATACAGGCTGGAAAATGATCGGTGTTGTGCCGGAGAGTGTGCAGGCGGCAAACTACAAGAACTTCCGTTACTATGTATTTGCTACTGTTCTGGTTCTTATGGTCATGCTTTTGGAGGGAAACCAGCTGGTTTCCCGGAAGATATCCAAACCGATCCGGGAGCTGGATGCTTCCGTCAAGGCCCACGAGGCAGGAGGAAAACCGGATATCTATATCGGCGGCTCCTCGGAGATCCGCCATCTGGGACATTCTGTGCAGAAGTCCTATGAACAGATCGAAAAACTGATGGACGAGATCATCCGGCAGCAAAATGAACGAAGAAAAAGTGAACTGGATGCCCTGCAAAGCCAGATCAACCCCCATTTTCTGTATAATACACTGGAATCCATCACGTGGATGGTGGAAGCCCAGGAAAATGAAGCAGCGGTTCGTATGATTTCTGAACTGGCAAAATTACTTCGTGTCAGTCTATCCCGCGGTAAGACCATCATTCCCATTAAGGATGAGCTGCAGCACAGCAGAAGCTATATGAATATCCAGCTGGCCCGGTACAAAGAGCGGTTTAAAACAGAATTCCGAATCGAGGAAGAGATCGAAAACTGCTGCATCGTAAAGCTGGTGATCCAGCCCATCCTGGAAAATGCCATCTATTATGGCGTTGGCAATATGGATGAGGATGATGGCGGCATGATCATCGTCAGCGGAAAAAAGAAAGACGAGGACATTCTGATCACCATCGAAGACAATGGGATGGGCATGCGGGAAGAAGTCCTGGAAAATATTCTGACGGATAACAGCAAGGTTCCGAAGCATGGTTCCGGTGTGGGCGTAATCAATGTG
Source organism: Blautia sp. AM29-29 (assembly GCF_003480555.1). Lineage (NCBI taxonomy): Bacteria > Bacillati > Bacillota > Clostridia > Lachnospirales > Lachnospiraceae > Blautia > Blautia sp. AM29-29. The sequence continues at coordinate 73,172 of NZ_QUJD01000015.1, read as the reverse complement.
CATTCCAGAATCCGGCTGATGTTTGGCGAAGAATACGGACTTTCCATAGAAAGCGAACCGGACGAAGGAACAAGGGTTACGATCCGTATTCCGGCAATCCCATATACACCGGAAAACGCAGAAGCATTGGAATTACAAAAATACATACAGAGGAGACCGGGCGGATGAAAAAGAACAGAATGAAATTTCTTATAATTGAGTTTCTTTTGCTGCTGCTGGCAGTATTCTTTGTATGGAAGATTTTCGATCAGAACGTAGCAGAGCCCCGGATTGCGGTGATTCTTCCGGAGTCCGGTGACAAACGCTGGGATGCCCTGATCAAGGGAATGAAGCAGGCTGCGGCAGAGAACAACGTTCATATGATCATCTGCAATACGGAAGAGATCGACGGGCCGGAGGCGGAAAGAGAATTTATCAGGGAACAGAAGGACAACGATATTGATGGCTTTATCATATATCCGGCACCCGGTCATGAGACGGAAAATATGCTGAAAAAAGAGTGTGGAAATAAACCGTATCTGCTGATTGCAGATGGTCTGGCGGTAAAAGAAGGGAAAACTGCCAGTCCCACGATCCAGCCGGATTACCGGGAGATCGGAAGATGGCTGGGAGAACGGCTGAGAACAAAAAAGCAGAAGATCGGAATTATCGCCGACTGGAAAATGTCCGAGGCTGTACAGGCGGAGATTTGTGGATTGAACGAGGCGCTGGAAGGCAGCGAAAGCAAGATCAGCTGGTGTATTTACCGGAGAAAAGAACAGGACATTGTGGAGCGGATGAAGAAGGAAACAGAGGCGGATGCTCTTGTCATCCTGGATGCAGGAATATTGGAAGAGTTTGGAGAGCAGGCAGAAAATGGAACATACGAGGGCGCGGAGCTCTATGGAGTGGGTTACAGTCTGAAGACGATTGCACTTCTGGATAACGGAAACATTCAGGGGCTGGCTGTGCCGGACGGATATGAAATCGGCTATAAAAGTGTGGAAGAAATAACCAAAAGGATCGAGCACAGGTCTTATAAAATGCAAGGATATATAACCGAATATCAGGTACTTGGCAAGGAAAATTTCTCTATGGACGAAGATTTAGAAAGGTTTTTATATTCCTATGAATAAAAAGAAAAGAAGGGTGGCAGTATTATTATCTGCCACGATAGGGAGTGCGGTGCTTGTGCTGTCGGGGTGTTCCGGCAAGTCGGACCAGACAGAGAAAACCCTGCGGGTCGGAGTGATAACCTACACTCAGGATGATCCTTTTATCAATGGATTGACGGATGAACTGAAGGCGCAGCTGAAAGCCATGGAAAACAAAGAACGAAGGATTATCGTATCGACAAAAAGCGGAAACGACGATCAGCAGGAACAGAACGAAAAGGTGGAAGAGATGATTGATGCCGGCTGTGATGTGCTCTGTATCAATCTTGTGGACCGGACAGCTCCGTCCCGGATCATCCGAATGGCAAGGAATGAAGACATTCCTGTGATCTTTTTTAACAGGGAACCGGTAAGGGAAGACCTGATGCAGTGGGAAAAGCTGTATTATGTGGGCTGTGATGCAGAACAGTCCGGGATTATGCAGGGCGAGATTGCAGAAGAATACATCAAGAGCCATCCGGAAGTCGATAAAAATCAGGATGGAAAGATCCAATACGTGCTTCTGGAAGGAGAAGCAGGCCATCAGGATGCCATCAGCAGAACAGAGTATTCCGTAAAGACACTGATGAAGAATGATGTTATACTGGAAAAGCTAAGCTATCAGTTAGCGGACTGGAACCGGGGACAGGCGGAAAACCGCATGAACCGTCTGATCAGCCAGTACGGAAAAAAGATTGAACTTGTTATGTCCAACAACGATGAGATGGCACTTGGGGCTGTGGAGGCCTATCGGAAAGCAGGCTATGTCCGTGAAGAATGGCCGGTGATCTTCGGAATTGATGGCCTGGAAGAGGCTCTGGAAGCCGTAAAGGCAGGAGAGATGCAGGGCAGCATCCTAAATGACAGAGTGGATCAGGCAAAGAAAATGGCGAAAATGGCAGTGGAGCTGTTCGAGGGAGAGGAATTTGACCAGGAAAGCCTGAAAGAAGGCCGGTATTATTTTTCAGAATATCAGAAGGTAGACGGCAGCAACATCGATGAGTACCTGAACGCAGAAGAGACGATTTCCCACTCCGGAATGTAAGCAGGAAGACTGCGTTTGCAGGCAGAAAGAGTAAGAGAAGACGTGTCTTTATTTTAACTGAATCAAGCAAGCAGCGAAACGGATTGCGAATATCCGCCTGACAGAATGAGGAAAAACAGATGGAACATACATGGACCAAAGATTTTTATCAGGAGACAGATCCGGCAAAACGGCAGCAGATCTTAAAAGAACATATCGGAGAGGAGGAAGCCTGGGAAGAAGAATACCGGGCTCGGCTCTGGAAGGCCCGATACGGACAACGCAGGCTCCAGAAGGATGAATTTGTCAAATGCCTGATGGAACTGAAGTATCTGGCGGAAGGAACCTCTCTGGATCTGGGAGGCGACAGAAGAAAGATGGGAGCCCGGATTTTCTCTACGTTGTGCCTGGCGGAAGCCATGCAGTCAGAGGAGGGATACCGGAAAATTCTTGCAGATGAACTGTACAATGTATTCCTGAAATTTATTCAGGTCAGCAGAGGAGGCAGAGGATTTACCTCTCTGGTATTCGGCATGGGACAATTGTCCGAAGAAGGAATCGCGAAAAAAATCGCCGAACAAATCAGTGTGATCGCGTTCAAGGCGCCACGCCTGCTTCACATGGAAAAAGAATTCACCCTGCTCCGGGAAGCCGCCCTCCGGGCATATCGGCAGGAGTATCCGAACAGGGAGCATTTTCTGAATAAATATTGAATTTATTGCAGTAATGTCTGAAAAGTGGCAGGCGGAAAGAGAAAGGAGAATAAAATGGAATACAGAAAATTTGACAATGTTATAGTAGCAAGGATTGACAAAGACGAGGAAATATTGGAGCAGCTGAGGGTAATTGCCATAAAGGAGAATATAAAGCTTGCCAGTGTCCAGGCTCTTGGAGCGATCAATGATTTCACAGTCGGAGTATACAAGACAGACGAAAAGAAATATTATTCAAACAGCTTCCAGGGGTATTATGAAATTACATCACTGACAGGTACAATCAATACAATGGATGGAGAATATTATGCACATCTTCATATGAGTGCCGGAAATCAGAAGGGCGAGGTGTTTGGAGGACATCTGAACAGAGCGATTGTCAGTGCAACCTGTGAGCTGGTCATCACGGTAATTGACGGAAGAGTGGACAGAGTTCATGATGAAGAAACCGGACTTAATATTTTTAAGTTTAACTGAAGCTGCAAAGCAGCTATTCGGTTATGAGCAAGTAGCGAAGCGGATTGCGAATATCCGCTTGACTTAAAAGCCTGAGAGGAAATAGTGAGAAGCAACATCGGGATGCAGCGTAAGCGAAATCGAGATGTGATCTGAAGAGATAATACAATTTACGAAAAAGTGGATTTTCCACATAAATACCTGAACTGGAGGTGTATGGGCTATGATAAAAGAACATTATTCGATCCTGTTTTGCAGCTTAACGGGTAATACAAAGAAGCTGGCTGATGTAATCTATGAAACGTTGCCAAAGGACAAATGCGATTATTTTGGCACAAACGATTCGCAGGTACCGCAATCCGACGTATGCTATATCGGATTTTGGACGGACAAAGGGAATGCAGACCAAAAGACATTAGAATTGCTGTCGAAATTAAAAAATAAAAAGATTTTTCTGTTTGGAACAGCTGGATTTGGCGGAAGTGATGCCTATTTTGAAAAGATTCTCGGACAAGTCAAACAGTCGATCGATGCAAGCAATACGGTCATCGGTGAGTATATGTGCCAGGGAAAGATGCCGCAGTCTGTGCGTGAACGGTATGTGAAAATGAAAGAAAACCCGGAACATCCGGCCAATCTTGATCTGCTGATTCAAAATTTTGACCGTGCTTTGTCACACCCGGACAGCGAAGATTTGGAAAGACTGAAAAAGTCATTATGAGATAGAAAAGTATGTTGTGCTTGATAAAAATAATCAGATAAGAGCAAAATTCGCGAAATGATTGCAATGGATCGTCAAATGGAATAGAATGGAGAGAAAAAAGAAAGGTGTGGAAAAGGCAGGGCTGGCAAAGCATATCCGGCAGATGAGGTCATGCAGAAACAAAAACAATGAAAACTACAACAAAACAAACTCATTTATACAGTAACACGGATCTTCGCAAGCTTTTAATTCCGATCATCATTGAACAATTGCTTTCTTCCCTGATGGGAACTGTCGACACGATGATGGTCAGCAATGTCGGGTCTGCCGCAATTTCGGCAGTCTCGTTGGTGGATTCCATTAATATCTTAGTCATTCAGGCGCTTTCTGCGTTGGCGGCAGGAGGAGCGATTCTCTGTTCGCAGTATATTGGAAGCGAAAAACGGGATGGAGCAATCCGTTCGGCACAGCAGGTGCTTTTTGTTATGACAGTTTTGTCCGTCGCATTATCCGCGGGCTGCCTGATTTTCCGTGTTCCGCTGCTGCGTGTGATTTTCGGGGCAGTGGAAGCGGATGTTATGAAAAATTCACAGGTGTATTTCCTGTTTACGCTGCTGTCATTCCCGTTTATCGGTCTTTACGATGCGGGCGCATCCATTCTGCGGGCGCAGAACAACAGCCGCAGTCCGATGGTGATTTCGGTGATTTCCAACTTTATGAACATCGGCGGAAATGCCATTCTTATTTTCGGCTTCCATATGGGTGTCGAAGGAGCCGCGATTTCGACTTTAATTTCGCGTATTTTCTGTGCGGTTGTCGTACTGTGGAAGCTTCGGGATGAAAGCAAACCGATTTTTGTGAAGCAGTATCTTTCCATTCGGCCGGACTTTGGTTTGATCAAAAAAATACTGTTCATCGGTATCCCATCGGGAATCGAGAACAGTATGTTCCAGTTTGGAAAGCTGGCGATTCAGTCCACTGTGTCCACACTTGGCACGGTTGCCATTGCCGCGCAGGCGATGACGAACATCCTTGAGAACCTGAACGGTGTCGCTGCGATTGGTGTCGGCATCGGACTGATGACGGTAGTCGGTCAGTGTCTCGGCGCGGGCCGGAAGGATGAAGCAATCTACTATATTAAAAAACTGTGCTGGCTGTCAGAAATGGTTATCGTTGCAAGCTGTCTGCTGGTATTTGTGCTGACAAAACCGATTACGATGATCGGCGGTATGGAGGCAGAGAGTGCAAAGCTCTGCATGCAGATGATGATTTTTATCACGATTGTAAAGCCGCTCTGCTGGGTCATGGCGTTTGTCCCGGGATACGGCATGCGGGCTGCCGGGGATGTGAAATTCTCCATGATCACATCCTGCTGTACGATGTGGCTGTGTCGTGTGAGTCTCTGTATTTACCTGTGCCGCATATGGGGATTCGGCCCGATCGCCGTCTGGATCGGTATGGCGGCAGACTGGAGCCTGCGGTCCATTCTCTTTACCATCCGGTTCAAATCAGGAAAATGGCTGAATCATCATTTGATAGAAGAAAAGAAACAGGAGAGCTAAACATCTTCTTCCGGTAAAAAGGAAAGCGCATATGCAAGAGAGTCGTTGAGATGAGATTTTTGACCGCGGCTGGAAGCCGTACCGGATCAATCACCTGAGCTGGTGGAAAGAGGAGCTTGCATCCGAAGAAGAGATGGAAGAGGGACGGAACAATCTTGCAGCACACGACAATCGGAATGTAGATGAAAAGAAAATCCTTTTGTACGAACAGATCATTCGGGTTGTGTAGAAACAGGAAGAAAAAACTGGATTTTTCCAGTACCGGATGATAAGATAAAACTGTGTTTCGGGATGGCTTAAACATATGGAGGTGCAGGATGGAACCAATTTATTTGTCAATCCAGCAGAAAGAAACTGGCAGCCGCATCAAATCCCTTCTTCGTGAAAGCGGATACACCGTGAGAGACATTCAGAATGCCATGGGTTTTGAAAATCCACAGGCGGTCTATAAATGGATTTCCGGCAAGTGCCTGCCAAGTCTGGACAACTTTCTCATTTTAAGCAGATTATTAAACACAAGCATCGAAGATATCCTCGTCATTGACGGGGATATTCCTCGTTTCCGAAGCAAATACAGAAAAATCCGAGAAAGATTAAACCGCTGGTATAATGACAAAATCGTTATTTTGTGATACAGTGAAGAAAAAACAGAAAAAGAACCGGTTAAAAAGGTTTTGGAAAGGAAAAACAGATGTCAGCAGGAATACGTTTTGGCTACCGCAATTTAGAACATACCCCAGAAGCAACGTTTGTCGTCAAACAGCGTGGCTTTGTTTTGATATGTTCAATTGAGAAAAGCGACAGAACGGATTCTGTGGAATATGATACGGGAGGATCAAATTAGACGACCGCATCAGACAACTGGATACGAACGAAGAGGAGCCGCTTATCTTATGTTGAACACATGGGATAGGTGGCTTTTTCTATTAAAATTTTATATCAGAACAAATTGAGAAGGGAGAAACCCGGAATGGATCAGATCGAAATCAAAGGAAAAGTAAATACAGCCATCTGCTATGCCAGGATCGTAGAGGAGGAAGCCATCGAGCAGATCCGACGCATGTGCGATTATCCGATGACGGAAGGCTCGCGGATCCGCATCATGCCGGATGTGCATGCGGGAAAAGGATGTACGATCGGAACAACGATGACCATCCGCGACAAGGCAGTGCCGAACGTCGTCGGCGTGGATATCGGGTGCGGCATGTACACCGTAAATCTTGGAAGAGCCGAACTTGATTTTGCAAAAATCGACGAGGCGGCACATGTTATCCCGTCCGGCATGAATGTCTGGGAGGGGAGACAGGAACGTTTTGACCTGATGACACTTGCCTGCAGCCGGGAATTAAAAGACACAAAACGCCTGGAGCGGTCGCTTGGAACCTTAGGCGGCGGCAACCATTTTATCGAGATCGATGAAGCCGCCGACGGCACAAAATATCTCGTCATCCATTCCGGCTCGCGGAATCTCGGAAAACAGGTGGCAGAGTATTACCAGAATCTGGCAGTGCGGCTGGACCGCGGTTATGACGAGTACCTGGAAAAACGCGAGGAGCTCATACGCACCTACAAAGAGCAGGGCCGCAGAAAGGAAATCCAGGAGGCGTTAAAACAGCTGCAGTGGAAACCGGACGAAGCGCAGATGCCGGAGGATCTCTGCTATCTGACCGGAAAATATCTGGAAGCCTATCTGAACGACGTGGAGATCTGCCAGCAGTTTGCACGCCGGAACCGGGAAAAAATGGCGGAAATCCTGCTGGAACGAACCGGCCTTACCGGCACCGATGCGTTCCACACGATTCATAACTATATCGACACAAACGAGATGATACTACGAAAAGGCGCAATCGCAGCGCACAAAGGAGAACGAGTGCTGATTCCGATCAATATGCGCGACGGCAGTATTCTCGCCGTCGGAAAAGGAAATCCGGAGTGGAACGATTCTGCCCCGCACGGAGCCGGACGGCTGATGTCGCGCAAAAAAGCGAAGGAAACCCTGGCACTGGAGGAATACCGGAAGAGCATGGAGGGAATCTATACGACTTCCGTCAACGAACATACCCTGGACGAGGCGCCGATGGCGTACAAATCGCTGGATGACATTCTCGATATAGTCCGTGCATCGGTCGATGTCGTGGAGGTGTTGCGTCCCGTTTACAATTTCAAAGCATCAGAATAGAGGCGGAGGAAACCAGTAAAATTCCTCCGCAAGAAGGAGGAAGAAAAAATGATGGCAATTCCGTCAATTGATATGGAAGCAACAGGAAGAAACATTACAAGACTGCGGCAGCAGGCAGGCCTTACCGTCCGCGACCTGCAGGAAATTTTCGGTTTCACCACCCCGCAGGCAATCTACAAGTGGCAGCACGGCACCGCCATGCCGGCAATCGACAACCTGGTCGTGCTGGCAGCGGTACTGAATGTGTCGATTGATGAGATCGTGATTGTGGAGACAAGAGAGCTTGTGCTTGCGAGTGCATGAAGTCCGGTTCTGATCCGGCGCGCCGGAGCGGCAAAGCCCGAAGGGGGGAAGCAATCCGCCCGGTGCGCAAAAAACGCAGGATTATACCGCAGGTTGAATGACAAACCACATACGATGAGATATAATAAAGACATAACAAGGGCAGGTAAGCCTAGCAGCGAAGGCGGCGGACTGTAAATCCGTTACAATAGAAACACCGTTGGTTCGAGTCCAACTCTGCCCATGCAAACCGGTCGCGGAAAGTCTCCCCCGGCTCCGTTGACTTTATATGTGCAAACTGATAAGATACTCATAAGTATGTTCTTATGGGTATCTTATTTTTGTATTTCAAAAAGAAAAGGGGAAATTAAATAATGACAAAAAAGAAAATCATTGGCCTTTGCATCGGCGCTGTCGTTCTTGCCGTGGCTGCGGCCGGTGTGAAGGAAGGCAGCTGGCTGATGAAGCATCGCCGGATGCAGAATGAGTTTACGCATGAGATGAATGCATTCACGACCAAAACAAACGCTGAGCTGATCCAGCCGACGATTGTTGCGGAGGATGATATCTACGGCTGGTTTTTCCATGAGGAAGATGACGGGCTGTACATGAATTTCTATTACCGGATCAAAAACGAGTCCAATCAGCACGAAATTGCATCCAGTGAATTTCCTGTGAAGATCAAAAAGGAGCTTCTTGCGGATGATAAAGTGTGGAGCAGAACGACGGGGGCCGCGAAAAATCAGGTTCACGCGGAATACCTGGAAGGAGAAGATGACATGACGGTTTCGTTTGACGTCTATTACCAGTGTGAGGGTTCCTGCGGGGAATATTTTGCGGATATTACCGTGACGGACAGTGAGACCGGAAAGTTCTACTACAGCAGTGAAGCAGAAAATGAAGCGGCAGAATAGGAGGAGCGATGGCCGAAAAACAAAGCAAAAATAAATGGCACACACCGGCGGAGCGGATTATGATGCTGGGATTTGCGGCGGTAATCCTGCTGGGAACGATTCTTCTTTGCCTGCCGGTTTCTGCGGCGGACGGAAAAAGCGTTTACTGGCTCGACGCCCTGTTTACCGCAACGACATCTGTCTGCGTGACGGGCCTTGTCACCGTTCCGACGGCGACGACATGGAGTACCTTTGGAAAAATTGTGATCCTCGGGTTGATTCAGTTCGGAGGTCTTGGCATCATGGCGTGCCTGACGATGGTGTTTCTGATCCTGCGCCGGAAAATCAGTCTGCAGAGCCGTAAACTGATCCAGGACACTTACAATCTGCCGGTTTTAAAGGGCAGCGTCGGTATTGTGCGGAAGCTGTTGATCGGCACGGCGGCGGTGGAGCTGGCGGGAGCCTTTTTCTACAGCTTCTGGTTTGTGCCGGAATACGGTTTCTGGAAGGGAATCGGCTACAGCCTGTTCCACTCCGTATCCGCCTTCTGCAACGCCGGAATTGACCTCGTCGGGGAATCCTCGTTCGCCCCGTTTGTGACGAACCCTCTCATCAACTTTACGACGATGGGCCTGATTTTCTTAAGCGGCCTTGGCTTTCCGGTCTGGTGGGAAGTGCTGGAGCGCGTGCAGGATCTTGTAAAAGGAAAACGGACCCGGAAAAACTTCGTGCGCGGCTTCACGCTCCACACCAAACTGGTTCTGACGACAACCGTCATTCTTCTGTTCGGCGGGGCGCTTCTGATCCTCGCGCTGGACTGGAACAACGCATCCTCGCTTGGCAGCTTAAAACCGGCGCAGAAGGCTATGGCGGCCTTCTTCCAGTCCGTGACGACGCGAACCGCCGGCTTTGAGACGATCCCGCAGGCAAACTTCTCGGACGGCTCCGCGATGGTAAGTATGATCCTCATGTTCATCGGCGGCTCTCCGATGGGAACGGCGGGCGGTGTCAAGACGACGACTGTTGCGATTCTGCTCGTGGTCGTCGCATCCTACATCCGCGGCGATTCCGACACCGTGGTCTGGGGACGGAAGGTCATGGAAGAAAACATCCGCACCGCGGTCGTTATTTTCTTCTTCGCACTGACGATGGCATTCACCGCGACGGTGCTTCTGATCTCTGTCACCGGAAGTCCTCTGCTGGACTGCCTGTATGAGATCGTTTCCGCTGTGGCAACCGTGGGACTGACGCGGTCGCTTACGCCGACACTTCCGGCGGCGGGAAAAATCATCGTAATTCTGGTCATGTTCATGGGACGTCTTGGACCGGTTACGCTGGCCATTGCACTGCGGCGGAGAAGCGGAAGAAAAGATGTGGATATCCAGCGCCCGGAACAGCGGGTGCTGATTGGATAAAAGAGGAGAAAAAACATGAGTAAACAATACGCAGTCATCGGACTTGGAAAATTCGGCTTCGCCGTGGCGACGACGCTGGCGCAGGCAGGAAAAGAAGTGCTCGCGGTCGATAAAGACCCGGAGCTGGTACAGGAGATCGCCGATCTCGTCACATATGCGGCGCGCGCGGACATCACCGACAGCCGTGTTTTTGCATCGCTTGGCATCAGCAACATGGATGTCGTGATCGTCGGCATCGCTGAAAATATGGAGTCGAGCATCCTCGCCACCCTGCAGGCAAAAGAGGCGGGCGTGCCGCTCGTCATCGCAAAGTGCATGAGCCAGATGCATGCCAATATTTTGAAAAAAGTCGGCGCGGACCGCGTCGTGATGGCGGAGAGTGAGACGGGCATCCGCCTCGGAAAAAGCCTGATTTCCGGCGGCTTCCAGGACTTCTTCATGCTGTCGGATTCGTTCTCCATGGTAGAGCTTCCCGTGCCGGAAGCGTGGACGGGGCATAACCTCGAGGAGCTGGATCTGCGGAAGAAATACAGTATCAACGTAATCGCCGTCAAGGACGGGGAAGACATCCGTGTCACGGTCAATCCGAAGACGCTGCTCCGCGCAGAGGAAGTGCTGATTCTGATCGGCGAAAACAAAGAACTTGCCAAATTGATGAAAAACAGGAAATGAGGGGACCATTCATGATTACAAGCAGCAGCAATGCACAGGTAAAAAACATTATTGCGCTGAACAAAAAAGCAAAAGAACGCCGGGAGCAGGACGTTTTCGTGGCGGAGGGCTGGAAAATGTTCCAGGAAGCGCCGCGGGAATGGCTGAAAAAAGTATATGTGTCTGAGAGCGGCAGCAAAATGCATGAAATGCCGTCCGACGGGACAGAATACGAAGTAGTGGACGACCGCGTGTTCCAGTCCATGTGCGACACGAAGACGCCGCAGGGTGTTTTAAGTGTGATCCGCATGCCGCATTACACCGAAGAGGAGGTGATGGACAACGGAAAGACACCGCTTCTGATGGTACTTGAGGATCTGCAGGACCCTGGAAATGTCGGAACAATCATCCGCACTGCAGAGGGCGCAGGAGTCACCGGCATCATCATGAGCCGCGGTACCGCGGATATCTTCAATCCGAAAACGATTCGCTCGACGATGGGCTCGATTTACCGTATGCCGTTTCTGATCGTCGACGATGCGGTCGGATTTGTAAAAGGCTTAAAAGCGCGGAAGATCTGTACGTACGCGGCACATCTGCACGGCGTGCATTCCTACCGCGAGGAGGATTACACAAAAGGAACGGCATTCCTGATCGGAAATGAGGGAAACGGCCTGACCGATGCAATGGCAGAGGCCGCCGAGTGCCTGATCCGTATTCCGATGGAAGGAAAAGTGGAGTCGTTAAACGCAGCGATTGCATCCGCCGTTCTCATGTATGAGGCACACGGCCAGCGCGCATAAAAGAAAGAGCGTTACCGGTTTTCTTACATTTCTCTTAACCTGCCGGAAACCTACTCGACAGAACCGGTATTTTGAGCTAAAATAGAAAGAGCAGAGTCCGGGCTGAATTTCTGTCAGTCCGGTAAAACTGTAATATTTGCCAGAAAAGCAAAAGCTGTTTTGGGAGGAAGGAAAAATGAGTGAGAAAAAAAACATCAGTAAAAAGGAGCTCCGAAGAAGAAAGCGGAAGCGTGCGCTGATGATCAAAACAGGAATTCTATGTGTTCTGCTTGTCATCTTCGGCATTGGAATATGGGCTTTGGCCGGAGGAACAGAAAAAATCCAGCAGAAAGCACAGGAAAAAGAGGATCAGAAAACAGCAGAGGTGGACGGTTCCGTATCGTCGGACAGCACGGGAAGTGCTGAAGCGCCGACAACGAAAGCACAGATTATGGCGGAAGCCGATGCACTTGCGCAGACATACGATTACGATGGAGCCATTGAAAAGCTCCAGAGCGTAGAGGGCGCAGCAACCGACGCGGATATCATCACAAAAGTAGCAGAGTACACCAGCACGAGAGATGCCTGTGTGCGCGTCAACATCAACGAAGTAACCCACATTTTCTATCATTCTCTTGTAGTCGATCCGCAGAAAGCGTTCTATCAGGACAACGCACAGACCGCAGGCTTCTGCCAGTGGATGACCACCGTGGATGAGTTCAACGCGATTACCCAGCAGATGTACGACAGAGGATATGTCATGGTTTCGATCAACGATCTCGTGAAAAAGACCGTAGATGATGACGGAACCGTTCATTACGAGGAAGGGGACATTTACCTGCCGGAGGGCAAGAAAGCATTCGTTCTTTCTCTGGATGACCTTTCCTATTACCACTCTTACGACGGACGCGGCATTGCCAGCAAGATGGTAGTCGGCGACGACGGAAAACCGACCTGCGAATACATTCAGGATGACGGAACTGTTGTGACCGGTGCTTACGACTGCATCCCGCTGATGGATCAGTTTATCGAAGCGCATCCGGATGCCGTATACCACAATGCGCGCGGAACCGTAGCACTGACCGGCTACGATGGAATCCTCGGATACCGCACCGACGGTGATTACAAGACGAGAGAAGATCTGACGGATGATCAGGTAGCATGGCTTGATGCACACCCGGATTTCGACTGGGATAAAGAGTGCGAGGAGGCGAAAAAAGTAGCCGATGCGATCAAAGCAGACGGCTGGACATTCGCAAGCCATACCTGGGGCCATATCCGTGTCGGCGACAAACCGATCGAGACGATCCAGGCGGATACCGAGAAATGGCTGACGTATGTTGCACCGCTCATCGGCGGAAGCGATATCATCATCTTTGCACATGGACAGGATCTTTCCGACTGGCACGATTACACGATGGACAATGAGAAGTTTGCTTACTTAAAGAGTCAGGGCTTCAACATTTACTGCAACGTAGATTCCTCCCAGTATTTCGTTCAGGTAAGAGACAATTACCTGCGTATGGGACGAAGAAACCTGGATGGATACCGTCTGTACCAGAACCTCTACGGAGGCGGCGAGGACAGAACAAGCGATCTGTTTGATTCTGCCTCTGTTATTGATCCGCAGCGGCCGACAGATCCATCTCTTTACAATTTAGGTTAAAGAATTTTGAAAATGAAAAAGATCTCACAGAACTTTCTATTATTTATAGAAGAAAGTCTGTGGGATCTTTTTTTCAGCAGGGCGAACCGTTTACAGATATTTTTCTACGAGCGGAAACGGCAGAGGCCCGAGACGGAGCAGTTTTTCATGGAAACCGATCAATGAGAATGAGTCACCTTCCTGTTCCCGCACTTCCGAGAGGAGCTGCGAAAACGAGAGCGATCCGACACAGTATTTCAGATAGTTCGCCGGTGTCTCGAGAATATACTGATATAAAGAGGCAGCGGCCGACGCATCCGTGATGCCGAACTGCGCCAGAAAGGCTGACGCATCCGAGAGGAGCCATCCCTGGCTGTGGATTCCGAGATCCAGCAGCGAGCAGAGGGTAAGATGCACCGAGCGGTTCAGATACCAGAGACGGCAGAGCGCCTGCGTGTTTGCATCGAGATTACGTGCGGCGTAGCGGCAGGCATATGATTCAACGTAGGTTGCCCATCCTTCCACATAACCCGACGGCGCGTAGAGATGGCGGATCAGAAGCGGGTCGGAGCGCGAGAACGAGACGGTCTGGTACAGATGGCCGGGAAAGCCCTCGTGGGCAAGTGTGGAATACAGTTCGATGCCGGTCATCTCATCCGCGGGATTCAGGTAAATGGAGTTGGGTGAATTGATATCGGCGGGCGGTGTGAGATAAAAGGCGGGGCTTAAAAAATCCTTGAGGGAGTCATCCACGGTCTTTACTTCGTATGCGATACCCGAAAGAACGGGAAAATCTTCAGAAACGGCATTCTGCAGATCGGCAAGCATTTCCTCCGGCGTGGAGAACGGCAGCACGAGCGCCTGCTCGGAGAGGGAGAGCGACGGATTCTGATCGAGAATGATCTGCATTTCGGCACACTGGTCCGCAAGCTGCTGTGTTAAAAGGCGGGTCAGCTCCTCCGGTGAAGCATCAACACCGACGCGGCTGCGGAGAAGATATGCATAGTAGGAAAGTCCGCCTTCCTGCCGGGAAAGACCACCGGCGTTCTGTGTTCCTTTGCCGCGGAGTGAAGAAAGCGCATCGGAAAGAGAGCGGTAGGCGGGAAAAACACAGGAGGTAAGGAGTTTTTCATGCGTCTGCAGACAGAGATTCCTTTCCGCCTCAGAAAACAGTGAAGACGCCTGCAGTTTATTCTGAAAAACGGTGTGGAGCAGATGGCTTTCCGGTGTATCCGCGTCGGCGAGAAAAGCACTGCACTGGTGGATAATGCCATCGACCGCAAGGTCATTCTGAAACACGCCCTGCCGGGATTTTTCCTGTTCGAGTGCGATGAGGTCGGAGAAATAGCGCGGGAGATCCTGCAGAAGATGGAGGTAGTCGGCGATATCCTGCTGTGTGCGGAACGGGTACTCTGCGAGCAGAATGGGAAGCTGTGCCTGAATCCCGAGCGACGGACCGAGCGGTTCCGCAAGAAGGCTGGTGCTGCCCGGCATTTTCTCGCAGTCCAGCTCGTAGAGCAGAAGATCGAGCGTGATCTGATTTTCCGCGGAGAGGCGGTTTCGATGAAAGGATGTGAGCGTTGTTTCCACACTCTGCAGCAGGGCATCATACGAGGTGCGGTCAGGGATGGAAACCGTGCCGAACGAGGCGGTGCCGGGGGCAATTCCGCGGGAAGCCGGATCGGCGAGGGTATAGTGGAGCGTGATGGCAGAAGAGGTTACCTCGGAGTGGAACCGTTCCTCCACATACGCGGAAAACCGGCGGTTCTCACCAGGGGAAAAGAACGGGGAAAAATACCAGAACAGCAGGGCGAAAAGAAGTCCGCCGCACAGAAGCAGAGGGAACAGGATGCGGCGGTGCAGAGAAGCTGGTTTCATAGAATAGGCTCCGGTGCGGACAGTTATCATAAAGTATGTAAAAAATGCTGATTTTATGCGCTTTTTCCGTGGCCTTTCATTTGACTTTCCAAAACGGCTTTGCTATAATCAGTAACGAATGAAATAAGGGACTTTTCAGTGCGGAACGGATTTGAAAAAGAATCCGCGAAGGTAAAAGA
This sequence comes from Blautia sp. AM29-29, assembly GCF_003480555.1. NCBI lineage: Bacteria > Bacillati > Bacillota > Clostridia > Lachnospirales > Lachnospiraceae > Blautia > Blautia sp. AM29-29. The sequence continues at coordinate 57,677 of NZ_QUJD01000015.1, read as the reverse complement.
GAATCAGGTGGAAATCCTGAGCGATCCGGTCACTGTAAGCAGGGAGTGTTAGCTGCAGAAATGCCATTGTGCGAAACGCATGAGAAGGCGCGGCTGCCGTGAAGATCTGCGAGTCAGGAAACCTGCTGGAAAGGTTAGTGAATCGCTTCCGATGAAAGCATATATTCATGGAAAGATGTACGAAGCAAAATCGGACATCTGCTTTTTTGTCGCCATGCGTCCGAAAAAGAGCTTCGGTGGAGAAACTCTTTTGCAGAAAAAGCAGATGTCTGTTTGTCTTTTCGCAGAAAAAATGTGTCCTCAAAAACAAGATTACTTGCAGGGAGACATCATTGACGGGGACAGGCACCGCCCAGCTGCCTGAAAAAGTCAGACGGAATCCGGAGCAGATGCGCGAAGGATATCCGAAGAAAAGGAGAAGTTATGAAAGGAAATTCAAGCAAATTTCTGGCACTGCTGCTGTCGGCGTCCATGATCATGAGCCCGACTGCCAGCGTATTAGCAGATACGCAGGAAAAAGCAGCACAGACAGAAAGCAGCGCAGCCGCAGAGGAAGCGCCGCAGAGCGAAGAAACAGCAGAGATGGCAGAACCGGAAACAACACCGGCAGAAACCGAGAGCAGTGAAAGCACTGCAGAGACTCCGGCAGAAGAGCCGACGGAAACACCGGCCGCGCCTGCAGAGGATCAGACACCGGCAGGATCTGACGAGACCGAGACACCATCCGCAGATGAGGATGCTTCGGAAGATACTGCAGAGGACACTGCAAAAGACGGTGAAGAGACTGCCGATACCACAGAAAAAGAGCCGGAAGCAGCAGATGAGACTTCCCAGGATGCTGAAAAAGAAACACCGGCAAAAGAAGAAACCAAAGATGCTGTAAAAGAGAATACCAGTCCGGCGGCAGAACAGCCGAAAACGGAAGTAAAAGAAACAACCAAAAATGAGGCATCCAATACAGCCGAGGAGAAAGAAACAAAAGCAGCGGAAGCAGCAAAACCGGCAGATGGTGAGTATGAGACTTCTGCAGAAGCAACCGGAAGCATGTTCCGTGTGATTTCTTCCAGACTCATCGTAAAAGATGGAAAACTGAAAGCATCCATTCTGCTGAGTGGAACCGGCTATGATTACCTGTATACGGGAACAGCAGCAGAAGCTGCCGCAGCAGATGAAAAGAGCTGGATTGCTCCGACAGGAAGCGAAACCTATACGGATACGAAGACCGGTGCAGAAAAGACCGGATATCGTTTTGAAATTCCGGTGGAAGAGCTTGACAAACAGATGGATGTTGCCGTTCGCTCAGCCAAGAAAAAAACATGGGCTGATAAAACCGTTACGATCCACAGCACCGATGCAATCCCGACGGTAACACCGGAACCAACCGAGACTCCAAGCGAAAATCCAGGTGAGGATTCCTCGAATAAGCCAGCCAGTGTAGAAGCACCGGTTACCAAAGAGGACGGCAGCGTATTCAAAATGTTCGTCATCTCCGAGGCAACAATGATCAACAAGGGCGATAAACTCGTTCTTACACTGAAAACAAACAACGTATCATTTGATAAACTGTATCTTGGAAAGAACGATGACCTTGCAAAAACACCGGCTATCCAGGGAATGCAGGAAGCAAACGGCGGTTATTCCTTTACATTTGAAGTAGATGCGGACAAAGCCGGCACAACCGTTCCGATCGTTCTTGGAAAGAAAGACGGAACCTGGTACACCAAACAGCAGCTTTATCTTGCAGTTCCGGGAAGCAAAACACCGGAAGTAACTCCGATACCGGAGCCGACCGAGACTCCGGTCCCGACTGCAACCCCGACTCCGAGTGAGACTCCGGTTCCAACCGCAACTCCAACTCCGGAACCGGCGAAAGTAGAAAACGGTATCTACAGCGGAACCGCGGAGACCGGCGCAGCTATGTTCAAAGTAGTCGGCGTAGAGCTGACCGTAAAAGACGGCGACATGAAAGCACGCATCACGTTAAGTGGTGTTGCCTACGATTATCTGTACATGGGAACACCGGAAGAGGCAGCTGCCACAGACAAGAGTGCATGGATTGCAGGCGTCGGCACCGTTGATTACACAACAGCAGACGGCGAGACGAAAACAGGAATGCAGTATGATATTCCGGTAGCAGCACTCGATCAGGCACTTGTTGTTTCTTCCCATTCTGCAAAACGGGATAAATGGTATGCAAGAACCATTACTATTGCATCTTCCAGTCTGAAAAAGACCGCAGATCTTCCGGCAGATGAGACCAATAAAGTAGCAGATGGTATTTACAGTGCAGAGGCAACAACTAATGCAGCAATGTTCAAGGTAGTCGGCGTAAAACTGACCGCGAAAAACGGAAAAATGACAGCAGTTATCACCTTAAGCGGAAGCGGCTATGATTATCTGTATATGGGAACCGGAAAAGATGCGGCAGCAGAGAGCGGCGCATGGATCGCTTCCACCGGAAAAGTGGACTACACCTTAGACGGTGAAACCAAAACCGGAATGCAGTTTGAAATCCCGGTAGAGGCACTTGATCAGGAATTTGCTGTAGCAGCTCATGCAGTAAAGAGCGGCAAATGGTACGACAGAGCCATCACGATTGCATCTTCCAGCCTGAAAAAGACCGGAGACCTTCCGTCGGATGACAACAAGGGCGATACTCCGAAACCAACCCTCGTTCCGACCAATACCCCAACCGTATCTCCATCTGAGACACCGGTTGTAAAACCCACCAGCACCCCGACTCCGGCACCGACCCAGAAACCGGCCGATACCAAACCGGAGCAGGAATCCAAATATGAGTCTGACTTAAGCGGCGGCACATCCAAAGTAGACAGTGCAACCACACTGGCAGACGGCGTTTACACACCAGACGGATTCTCCTTCTCCGGCGGATCCGGAAAGGTAACCATCTCCTGCAGCAAGATTACTGTAACGAACGGACAGGCTTATGCAACGATCGCATTCAGCAGTCCGTACTACGGATATGTAAAAGCAAACGGAAATAAATACATGGCAAATGTCAGCGGCGGAAGCAGCATCTTCACCATTCCGGTTGAGCTGAACAAGAACAATACCATCATCGGTATGACCACCAGAATGTCCGTTGCCCATGAGATTTCCTACAACATCTTCATCTCCTTGGCAGCAGCAAAGAAGGGCGGCAGCACTTCTTCCAGCACAGGATTTGTAAAAGCAGACGGAACAATCTCCACGATCAGCACCGATAACTCCAAGTTGGATACCACCGCTCCAGAGATCATGGGACTGGAATACAAAGCAGAGACAAAACTTGCTTACGCAGAGTACTTCAAGATGTATCATTACGACGAAGGCATCACCCTGCTGGAGATCGATATGACAAAAGATACCGAGCGTGATCCGGAGAAACAGAACGAGGACGACAAGAAAGCAGAAGATACCGATACCGCAGCAGCGGAGGATACCGCAGCAGCAACCGACGAGGAAGAAGCGGCAGCAGCATCCGATTCCAAAAAGACCAGCACTGAGAAAGCGAAAGATCTGACCGAAAAGACAAAAGAGCTGTACGAAGGCAATGTTGTCAAATATCTGATCGTTCCGAAAGATGTTGAGATTCCGGCAGGACTGGACAAAGATATGATCGTGATCCAGCTTCCGGTTGAGAAAACATACGTAGCATCTGAGGATGCCCTGAAACTTCTCGATGAGCAGTTAGACGCAGCAGAGAGCATCAAAGCAGTCGGCATGGAGCAGAAAGACTGCCAGATCGAAAACATTGCAAAAGCAATGGAAGACAAAAAAATCTCCTTCGACGGAGCATTCGATGATCTGGACTACAAAGCTCTGGTAAAAGACGAAATCGATTTTGCAATTCTTCCGTCTGAGTTCCTTCCGGGAAATGCAAAAGATGAGGAAGATGCTGATGCAGCCGACGAGACCGCAGATACCAAAGCTGAGGATCAGAAGGACGATAAAGACGATAAGACAACGGATGAGAAAGCAGACGAAGACAAGACTACGGAAGAACTTCTGAAAGAGGAAAATGAGCGTCTGTCCGACACCGCAGAGCGTCTGGCAACCCTGACCATTCCGATGCTGGTTGACCGTTCCGCAGACGAGAAGACCGATCTTGCGAAAGCAGAGTGGCTGAAAGTCTACGGCGTGATCTTCGGATGCGAGGATCAGGCAAACGAGCTGTTCCAGCAGATGGTAAAGGCAGAAGAGAATAAATAAGTACAATAATTTGCAGCAAAAAATGAGAAAGGGCTGCTGCCGTATGGCAGCGGCTTTTTCTTTCAGAAAGGAATATCAAATGACAGGAAAAAACGAAAGAAAGCTGAAAAAATGGGCCGCACTTTTTCTTGCAGCAGCGATGTCACTGACGGCCTGCGGCAGCACCGCATCAACGGGAAGCAGCACATCGTCCGCGTCGGGCACTTCGGCAGTTTCTGAGAGCAGCACATCCACAGCATCCGCAGCAGACGTTTCCGAAAGCCAGACGGAGAGCACATCCGTCTCGGAAAGTACGGCTGAAAGTGAAAGCACCTCCGAAGCCACTGCTGCGAGCAGCACCTCCGGGAGTGATACCGCATCCGCGGATGGTTTCGCAACGACAGACGATGTCAGCGACGCACCGGACATCACCGGAATCACCATCGAGAGCAAGATGGTCCTGAATTACGCGGAGTGCTTTAACGTATACTACTGCACAGACGGCTATAAACTGATCGATGTCAAAGACGGCGCGCAGTATCTGCTCGTCCCGGACGGAAAAGAGGCGCCGGATGACCTCGATTCCGACGTAATTGTAATCCATCAGCCGCTGGAACGCATCTACATGGCAGCAACCTCTCCGATGGCGCTGTTCGATGCCATCGACTCCCTCGATACGATTCGTCTCTCCGGTGAAACCGCAGACAACTGGTACGTACAGGATGCCGTTGACGCGATGAATGCCGGAACGATGATCTTCGCCGGAAAATACAGTGAGCCGGATTACGAACTTCTGGTCAGTGAGAACTGTGATCTGGCCATTGAATCCACGATGATCCTCCATTCCCCGAAGGTACAGGAGATGATCGAGATGCTCGATATTCCGGTCTTCATCGACCGTTCCAGCTACGAATCCCAGCCTCTTGGCAGAACCGAATGGATCAAACTCTACGGTGCCATGCTGGACAAAGAGGAGGAGGCAGCCGACTTCTTTGCAAATCAGGCAAGTGTTGTGGAAAATCTGAAGGATTTCCAGAATACCGAAAAAACGGTCGCTTTCTTCTATATTAATACGAGCGGAGCTGCCGTTGTGCGGAACCCGGAGGACTACATTTCCAACATGATCGAGCTTGGCGGTGCGCGCAACGCCTTCCGTGATCTCCAGGACGACAGCGGAAAAACATCCGTGCCGATCACGATGGAGCAGTTCTACGATACGGCCGAAGATGCGGACTACCTGATCTACAACGCAAGCATCGATTCCACCGTCAAAACCCTGGACGACCTGCTGGCAAAGGATTCCATGTTTGCCGATTACAAAGCAGTCAAAGAGGGCAACGTCTGGACAACCGAGAAATCCATGTATCAGGCAACCGATAAAATTGCACAGTTTACCAACGACATTAACCTTCTGGTAACGGGCGGCGATCCGGATCAGATGGTATTCTTAAGAAAATTATCCTGATGGAGGAACGTATGTCAGAGAAAAAAAATATGACAGGAAAAGAGAACAGTTTCCATATGGAAAACTTCCGGCGCCGTTCGCGGTATGCCGCTGTGTTCCTGGTGCTGATTCTGGCGTTCGCCGCCATCACCGTGCTGAATATCAATTCCGGAAACGTAAATATTTCGATTCCGGAAATTTTCCGGATTCTGCTGCGGCGGACCGGAGAGGGGAAAGCGTACAATATTATCTGGAAAATCCGCCTTCCGCGTATTCTGATGGCGGCAATCCTGGGCGGTGCTCTGTCCCTGTCGGGCTTCCTTTTACAGACTTTCTTTGAAAACCCGATTGCCGGTCCGTTTGTTCTTGGAATTTCCTCGGGAGCCAAAATGGTCGTGGCGCTGACCATGATCTTTTATCTGGAGCGGGCGCGCAATATCACATCTTACACGATGATTGTTGCAGCATTCTTAGGATCCCTTCTCTCCGTCAGCTTCATTCTGCTGATGTCCCGGCGGATCAAAAATATGGCAGGACTTCTCGTCGGCGGTATTATGATCGGTTACATCTGCTCGGCGGTCACGGATTTTGTTGTCACCTTCGCGGAGGATTCCGATATCGTCAACCTCCACGGCTGGTCACAGGGAAGCTTCTCCGGCATGAGCTGGAGCAACGTAGCGATCTCTGCGGCTGTGATCGGCATCACCTTTGTCATCACGTTCCTGATGGCAAAACCGATCGGTGCATATCAGCTCGGTGAGGCGTATGCGCAGAGCATGGGTGTCAACATCAAAGTATTCCGCATCGCGCTGATTCTGCTTTCGAGTATTCTCTCCGCATGCGTCACCGCATTTGCCGGTCCGATTTCGTTTGTCGGCATTGCCGTCCCGTTCCTCGTTAAACAGAGCCTCGGCACATCGCGTCCGCTCGTCGTAATCCCGGGAACGTTCCTCGGCGGAGCCGTCTTCTGTATGATGTGCGACCTGATCGCGCGTATGGCGTTTGCACCGCTGGAGCTGTCCATCAGTACGGTCACATCAATCTTTGGTGCGCCGGTCGTCATTTTCATGATGCTGCGCCGGAAAAGGGGGTAAGAGAATATGAATGAATATTATTTTCATCTGGACCACCTGACGGTCGGCTATGATAAGAAGCCGCTGATCAAAGATATCTGCATCGGCATCGAAAAAGGCGAGATCGTTACGCTGATCGGACCGAACGGTTCCGGTAAATCAACGATTCTGAAAAGCATCACCCGCCAGTTAAAGCTGGTCGGCGGAAATGTGGAGTTTGACGGGAAAAACCTGCATGAGCTTTCGTTCCGCGAGTTGTCCACGAAGATGGCCGTTGTGCTGACGGAGCGCATGAAGCCGGAGCTGATGACCTGCCACGATATTGTGGCAACGGGCCGCTATCCGTACACCGGACGACTCGGCATGCTGACCCGCGAGGATGAGGAGAAGGTCGAGAAGGCGATGCGCGCCGTTCATGCCGAAGAGCTCGGCGGCCGCGATTTCAACGCCATCAGCGACGGCCAGCGCCAGAGAGTGCTTCTTGCGCGTGCGATCTGTCAGGAGCCGGAGGTCATCATCCTCGACGAGCCAACTTCTTTCCTCGATATCCGCCACAAGCTGGAACTGCTCGCGATTCTGCGCCGCATGGCAAAGGAGAAGGGCATCACCGTCATCATGTCGCTGCATGAGATCGATCTGGCACAGAAAATTTCAGATAAGATCATCTGCGTCAAGGGCGATGCTATTTCCCATTTCGGCGCACCGGAGACAATTTTCCGCGAGGATATCATCCGCGAACTATACGAGATTGACAATGGTTCGTTTGACCCGTGCTTCGGAAGCATCGAGCTGCCGCGGCCGGAGGGAACACCGCGCGTCTTTGTCCTCGCAGGCGGCGGAACGGGAATCCCGGTGTTCCGGAAACTGCAGAAGGAAAATGTCCCGTTTGCGGCAGGCGTCCTGTATACGAACGATATCGATTACCAGCTCGCCCGCATTCTGGCGATGGAGACGGTAACCGAAGCACCGTTCCAGGAGATCAGCGACGAGGCATTTGCCCGCGCCTGCGAGCTGATGAAGAGCTGTGAACGTGTCATCGACACCGGCGTCCCGGTGGGCATGTGCAACCGCCGGATCGAAGAGCTGAGGGCAGAAGCAAAGCGGCTTGGAAAGCTGGCAGAGTAAAACAAAGAAAAATCCAATCAAAATCTCCTGTCTGGGAACGAAACAATCGTTTTCCGAACAGGAGATTTTCTTTTTGCAGCCATTGTAAAAACAGCAAAAGAACACGAAAAATGTAATATTAAATTGTACGAAAAATTCACACAATTCAAGTCAAAAACCAACAGAGATTGACACTTAAAAAGTCAAGTGCTTTATAAAATCTTTTGGCGAAATAACGGTTTTCTCTGTTATGACCAAAACACGCGTTCTGATTTCGCAAGATTTAAACACATGCTTTCCACACCGTTTTTCGTGGATAATGTGGATAACTCGGTGTATAACTTGTTTTTAGGCATGTTTTCGGTGGTTAACTATGTGGATAACTTGTGGACGGGATGTTTATAAAATTGGCCCGTGTGGGAAAAAACCGGTTTCTTTGTGCAATTTCGACAAAAAGAGGTTTTAAAGTTTTACACGACTGACATGAAAGGTTTTTCAGATTTCAGAAACTACGGAAAAACAGAAAAAAGCAGGCAGTTCTCCGTACAATACGAAGAATGCCTGCTTTTGCCGTATTCTATTCGAAAGAAGCCATCAGTGGCTGATCAGATATTTCTCTACCGAAGTCACACAGTTCGCGCCGTCGGCGGCTGCAGTGATGATCTGACGGAGCTGCTTCGTGCGGACATCGCCTGCGGCGAACACGCCCGGCACGCTCGTCACACCGTCTTCGCCGGCTTTGATGTAGCCAGCCTCATCGGTTTCTACGATGCCTGCGATCAGTGCGGAGACCGGAACGATGCCGACGGCAATAAACACGCCGTCTACCGTGATCACACCGGCTTCCCCTGCCTTTTTGTTCGTTACCTTCACGCCGGACACCATCTCGTTTCCTTCGATGGAATCCACAACCGTATCCCACACCATTTCCACATTCGGCAGTGCCAGCAGTGCATCCTGGAGAACACCGGCTGCCCGCAGTTCATCGCGGCGGTGGATCACGTAAACCTTTTTGCACGTTCTGGCAAGGAAAATCGCATCCTCCACGGCGACATCGCCGCCGCCGATAACGGCAACGGTTTTGTCTTTGAAAAATGCGCCGTCACACGTTGCACAGTAAGAGACGCCCATGCCGGAGAGCTCCTTTTCACCAGGTACATTTAACGCGCGGTGCTCCGCACCGGTTGCAAGAATGACCGTTTTGGCATGATACTCATTTTTTCTCGTGCGGACAATCTTGATCTCTTCGTCAAGAACAAGCTCCTTCACACGCTCACGGGAAAATTCCGCGCCCATTTTTTCAGCGTGTGCGCGCAGCGTGCTTCCGAGATCCATGCCGCTGATGCCCGGAAGGCCGGGATAGTTGTCTACTTCATAGGTATTCAGCACCTGGCCGCCGCTTGCAAAGTTTGCCTCAATCGTAAGAGAGGAGAGCTTTGCGCGTTTCGCATAAATCGCGGCAGAAAGACCCGCCGGGCCGGAGCCGATGATGATAACGTCGTATAAGTTTTCCATAAAAATCCTCGTTTTCGTCTGTAGTAAGCTGCCATGCAGCCATTTTTCTGAAAGTATCGTTACGGAGCCGGTGTTTCGGACGGTTCCTGACTGTCGGAAACGGAAGATGAATCTTCCGCGGAAGTTTTTTTGGCTTCTTCTTCCGGCGCTTCCGGCTGGTTGTGAACCACCTTGATGCTGCGTACCAGCTTCAGATCGTTGTCGATGCCGATTTCAGTGTAGTCCAGCTTTTCGTCATCACTATAGAATGTGTAGAGTGTCAGGTTACTATCCTCTTTTTCCGTTTTTTCTGATTTGGCATCCCCTGCCTTCGCCAGAAAATCGCTCTCGGAAGTGCCGAGCGTGATGCCGTTTGTGATTGAAATCGGAATCTTTGTCGTATCGAGATCGCCGTACAGCGAAGTAACAAAACAGTTGCGTACTGTCGTCGCCTCCGCGCCGTAATTATGTACGGTGCAGTAAAGCTTCTGACCGCCCTTTTCCAGCGTGACGTAGCCGTATTTTCCGTTTAAAACGGCCGTATCGGACTCTTTCGTATTGACGGTCCAGTCGTGGTCCAGAAGTTCACTGACCGGAACGGGAAGATGATAGAGTACATCGTCAAAGCGGACGGTCCAGTCGTTGATTTTACTGCTGTCGGCTTCCGGTGCCTGGTAGGCCTCCACTTCCGGTGTTGTGGCATCGCTGACACCATCGAGCGCTTCTGCATCAGCCGTGGTCGTAAAGTTCTGCATATCGAGGGAATACAGAATTCCCGTTTCGTTATCGAAGCCGAGCGTGATCGTCTGGTACAGCCCGTATTCATACGTGAACTGCACAGAGGTATCGGCCTCATAACGGTCCTTTGGCGCACCGTAGATGCTTTCCACATCCTCCATCAGCGACTGCTGCAGGGTGACGCCGTTCGGCAGGCCGACATAGATATTCTGACCCTCAGCGGTCGAGGTATCGATGTGAATGCCTCCGATCAGGCATTCCGCCACTGGCTTTGCCGTGGTGTCCGGATTGGCAATATCGACGGTAATCTGGTTTCCGTCCTTTTCAAAGCTTTCGCCCTCTGAGAAGGATTCCGGCTGGATTTCCTTTGTGTCGTCGCCGCTGTAGACCCAGCCAAGCGCTGTAAAATCCGCGTAGGATTCCGGAACTTCGTATGTATCGCCCCAGATGGCAAGCTGAAAACTGTTCAGGTTCTTCGAGAGATCCACATCGTATTCCGGAATCTCATCGGAATCGCCGGAGGCCGCCAGATTGTCTTTGGGGTCGTCATCGTCGGTACTCTGACTGATGGTTGTGATCGGAATCGTTTCTGTTTTCTTTCCGCAGCCGCTCGTTCCCACGAGGAAAGCGGCAAATACTGCTGTTAAAACCCAACGGTATTTTTTCATCAAAACCTCCTCATAATAAATGGTTAAAAATATTTGAGAGTTACTTCATGTAAGTAACGATATCAGTTCCCCCTATTCTATCACATTCCGCTTCGTTTTCCAATGTCTGAAGCGGATTTGAGAAAAATGGTTTTTCAAAAGCGCGGTACGGAATACATATTTAGTAAGGAACTGGAAAGGGCAGAAGTCTGGGAGGAGGCTGTGTATGCGTTTTACAAAAATGCAGGGCTGCGGAAATGATTATATCTATGTAAATGCCATGGAGGAGCGGGTGGAGAGTCCGGGACGGCTGGCAAAAGCGGTAAGTGACCGCCATTTCGGCATCGGCGCGGACGGGCTGATTCTGATCGGGGCATCCAAAACAGCAGATTTTTCGATGGAAATGTACAACGCCGACGGCTCGAAGGGCGCGATGTGCGGCAACGGCATCCGCTGTGTGGGAAAATACGTGTACGAGCATGGGCTGACGAGAAAAACGACGCTGACTATCGAAACCGGCAGCGGAAACCGTGTGATTCATCTGCAGACGGGGGAGAATCCGAATAAGATCTGTCAGGTGACAGTGGAGATGGGAACGCCGGAATTCCGCGCCGCACAGATCCCCGTTGTTTCTCTGGGGGAATATGTGCTGGAGCATAAAATTACCGTGTGCGGGGAAAATTATACGATGACCTGCCTTTCGATGGGAAATCCGCATGCGGTGATTCCGGTGGAAGATGTGGAAAAAATATCCATTGCAAAGACCGGTTCCGCTTTTGAACACCTTTCCTGCTTCCCGGACCGTATCAATACAGAGTTTATCCAGACTTTAGATCAACACACAATAAAAATGAGAGTCTGGGAACGTGGGAGCGGTGAAACGCTGTCCTGCGGAACGGGAGCGTGTGCGGCAGCCGTCGCGGCGATGCTTTCCGGCTGTGTTTCGGAGGGAGAAACTGCCGTAGAACTGCGCGGCGGCAGGCTTTTCGTTACATGGGACCGGACGAAAAATAAGGTCCTTCTGACCGGCCCGGCCGAGACCGTTTTTGAAGGAACGCTTGCAGAACGAATTTGAAAAATGCAGATTTCTGTCTGCACGAAAGAGCAGTATGCAATATTCTGAAAATAAAAACTTACAGGAAATGCCTTTTCTTTTCAAAAGAAACATGCTACAATATGTGGTGCCCGCTACAAGAAAAGGGTGGGGGACACACAAGATATAGTGTTTGAATTGGAGGACACCACAATGGTTTATATTATCAAAAAGGACGGCACCAAAGAAGAATTCGACGCGCAGAAGATCGTCCGTGCCGTAAATAAATCCGCACAGAGAATCCTGTATACCTTCTCACAGCAGGAGATTGACTTTATCTGTAAGTTCGCAACCGAGCACGTATATTCCCTTGGAAAGACCGAAATTCCGATCAGCGATATGCACAATATCGTGGAGGGAGCACTCGAAAAAGTAAACCCGGCTGTGGCAAAAAGCTACCGCGATTACCGCAATTACAAAACTGATTTTATCCATATGATGGACGAGGTCTACACGAAGAGCCAGTCCATCCGCTACATCGGCGACAAGAGCAATGCCAACACCGACAGCGCCCTCGTTGCAACGAAGCGAAGCCTGATTTTCAACGAGCTGAACAAAGAGCTGTACCGCAAGTTCTTCATGAACCGCAACGAGCTGCAGGCCTGTAAGGACGGTTACATCTACATCCACGACCAGTCCGCACGTCTCGATACCATGAACTGCTGTCTGTTCGATGTCGGAAACGTTTTAAAAGGCGGTTTCGAGATGGGAAATGTCTGGTACAACGAGCCGAAGACACTCGACACCGCATTTGATGTCATGGGCGATATCGTCCTCAGCACCGCTGCACAGCAGTACGGCGGCTTTACCGTGCCGGAGGTGGACAAGATCCTTGCTCCGTACGCACAGAAGAGCTACGATTACTACGTAAAAGAGTTCCTGAAATATACCGACGCATCCTGGGAGGGTGCACAGGAGAAAGCCATCGAGTATGCGATCGACAAAGTAAGAAGAGAGTGCGATCAGGGATGGCAGGGAATTGAGTATAAACTGAACACTGTTGGATCTTCCCGCGGTGATTATCCGTTCGTTACCGTGACCCTCGGCCTTGGAACGAGCATGTTCGAGAAGATGATTTCCATCTCCCTTCTTGAGGTCCACAAAAACGGACAGGGCAAGAAAGGCCACAAAAAGCCGGTGCTCTTCCCGAAAATCGTCTTCTTATATGACAAGGCAATTCACGGAGAGGGCGGCATCGCAGAAGATGTCTTTGAGGCAGGACTTGACTGTTCCTCTAAAACCATGTATCCGGACTGGCTGTCGATGAGCGGCGAGGGCTACATCGCCGAGATGTACAAGAAATACAAGAGAGTCATCAGCCCGATGGGATGCCGTGCTTTCCTTAGCCCGTGGTACGAGCGCGGAGGCATGGAGCCGGCAGATGAGAACGACAAACCGGTCTTTGTCGGACGTTTCAACATCGGAGCCGTTTCCCTTCATCTTCCGATGATCCTGGCAAAATCCCGTTCCGAGAACCGCGATTTCCACGAAGTGCTTGATTTCTACCTCGAGATGATCCGCGATCTGCACAAACGGACCTACGATTACCTCGGCGAGATGCGTGCATCCACGAACCCGCTGGCTTACTGTGAGGGAGGTTTCTACGGCGGCCACTTAAAACCGTCCGACAAGATCCGCCCGCTGTTAAAGCCGATGACCGCATCGTTCGGTATCACGGCGCTGAACGAGCTGCAGGAGCTGTACAACGGAAAATCTCTTGTTGAGGACGGACAGTTCGCACTTGACACGCTGAAATATATCAACGACAAGGTTGCCGAGTTTAAGAAAGAGGACGGCATCCTCTATGCGATCTACGGCACACCGGCAGAATCCCTGTGCGGCCTGCAGATAGAGCAGTTCCGCAAACAGTACGGCATCGTCCGCAACGTTTCGGACCGCCCGTATGTGAGCAACAGTTTCCACTGCCACGTAACCGAGGACATTACCCCGATCCAGAAACAGGATCTCGAGGGACGTTTCTGGGAGCTCTGCAACGGCGGAAAAATCCAGTACGTGCGCTATCCGGTCGGCTACAACAAAGGCGCGATCAAGACACTGATCGAGCGTGCGATGGAGCTTGGCTACTACGAGGGCGTCAACCTGTCCCTGGCTTACTGCGATGACTGCGGCCACCAGGAACTCGACATGGATGTCTGCCCGGTCTGCGGTTCCAAGAACCTGACAAAGATCGACCGTATGAACGGCTATCTTTCCTACAGCCGTGTCCATGGCGACACACGTCTGAATGAAGCAAAGATGGCGGAAATTGCAGAGAGAAAATCGATGTAAAATCATTGCGATATTTGTAATACGATAAAAGAACGAAATCCCCTGCGGGAAATCCATTCGGTTTGGATTTTCCGCAGGGGATTTTATAGTTCGGCAATTATTCTTCGATATCGCGGGTGATGTTGCGTACCCAGACGTATTTTTTATAATGAAGATAAACCGCAGGCAGTTTCACGATCTCATCGAGGTTTACGATACAGTAGACAACCATGACCGGCAGCTTCAGCCAGAACGCGGCGAGGAAACCAAGCGGTACGGAAAAGCACCACATCGCGCCGATATTTCCCTGCATATCGAATTTCGCATCGCCGCCGGCACAGAAGATGCCGTCGAGAACGGTGGTGTTGACCGACTGTGCCATCAAGTTCAGACCGCAGAAGAGAAGCATGTACTGCAGATATTCTGCCGCGGTATCGGTAAGCGGAGCGAAGTGGACGATTGCAGGAGAGATCAACATCAGAAGACCGCCGGTCACAACGCCGATGGCAATTGCAAGATGCGTCAGGCGGCCGCCGTATTCGCGTGCTTTCTCGAGTTCATCTGCACCGAGCAGGTTTCCGATCAGAACACCGGCACCGCCGCTCACACCGCGGATCAGGCAGGAGAGGAGGCTCTTTGCAATCGAGGTAATCGAGTTTGCTGCAACAGCATCGCTTCCCATGTGGCCCATGATAACGGAGTACAGAACGTAGGCAATTCCCCAGACGAGGGAGGCCGCAAGCACGGGAAGCGTGTAGCGCCAGAAGTCTTCTGAAAGTATTTTCCCTGCGGAAGAGAAGAGGCGGTTCCAGAGAATCCGTACACGCTCCGGTTTCTTTGTCTCGAGATAAGCCCAGATCAGTTCCACAACGCGGGCAGCTACCGTTGCATAAGCTGCTCCGCGGATCCCAAGTGCCGGAGCACCGCAAAGACCGTAGATGAGGATGGCATTTAAAATGATGTTCAGTACAACCGCAGTGGAACTGATGCGGGAGCTGACTGCTGCATGACCGGTGTTTTTCAGCAGGATCAGATAGACCTGCGAAATACCGCAGAGTACGTAGGAGAGTGCAACAGCGCGTAAATACTGGCTTCCGCTTGCAACCAGGGCCGCATCATTTGTAAAGATGCGCATCAGCATTTCGGGACAGAAACCGGCAAGGATGGTAAACAGGCCGGAGAACAGCAGGTTGGTGCGAAGTGCGATCGGAATCACTTTTTCGATCGAAGCGGCATCCTGTTTCCCCCAGTACTGCGCTGCCATAATACCGGCGCCCGCCGCGATGCCTGAGATAAAAAGGCTCAAAACAAACTGCACCTGTCCGGCCAGTGAAACAGCAGACAACGAAGTCTGATCAATCCAGCCCAGCATGATCGCATCCGTTGCGCTGACGAGAGCCAGCATAAAATTCTGGATCGCAATCGGAAGGACGAGGAGTTTTAGTTTCTGGTAAAATTCATCCTTAAAATTCATTCGTGTTTTCATAAAAATTCCCCCAAAGTATAAATAGTAGTTTTTGCTGTATTATAGCGGAAAGGAAATGGGAAAACAATGGCTAAAACAAGCTATTTTCTGGTCATTTTTGACATTCCCTGTATAATATAGAAGAAAAAGAACTTTTCCGGTGCCCGTGTCCGGTACGCCGGAAAGCGGAGAAGAAGTTTGATCAGAAAATCAGGTTTCCTTCAGCAGAAACTCCAGGATTTCTGCTATCAGAATAAATATGCCGGCAGCGGCTGTCTTTATAAAATCCAGAAATCCATGCAGGAGCTGGAGAAGCTTTTGAAAAAGAAAGATAAGAAACGGAAGTAGGTTCGGCTGCCATTGGAGCCGTCATCGAAACAAACGGAAATATACGAAAAAATTGTGAAATTTAATAGAATTATAAGACCTGTTTTCGCTGTTTTTAACAAAAGTAAAGAAACAGTGAAAAAAAGGTTGCTTTTTTCGGCAGAATCCTTTATAATCTTATTTGTGTTCAGCGAGTGGATCATCCAATGAAACACAGAAAAACAAAAGTAAGCGCCTTTAGCTCAGTTGGTAGAGCAGTAGACTCTTAATCTATTTGTCCAGGGTTCGAGTCCCTGAAGGCGCATCGAAAGCACTGTTTTTGCAGACCTGAGAGCTGCGGGGACGGTGTTTTTCTTGTTTTACAAGCAAAATACCAAAAGTCTGTGTATCAACTTTTTTACATTGCGATAGAAACAGAGAAAAACCGGCAGCGGAGCGGTCTTACTTTTCAAGAGACCGTTCTGCTGCCGGTTTGTATTTTGGATGGGAATCAAATCATTTGCGAAAGCATTCCGCTACAGAAACCGTGCCTCCATCTTACAGATCGGGTTTCCAATTGAGGAAAACTTCTCCTCATATTCCGTCATTACATTTCCTTCTGAGAGAACCACATCGTGGTGCAGATCGTATGTGAATGCAGTGAGTTCCCATCCCTCTGCATTTTTCATCTCTTCAAGAGAGAAGTCAAACAGATCTTTATTATCGGTTTTGAATTCCAGTGTTCCGTCCTTCTTTAAAATCTTCTCGTACCGTGCAAGAAACTCATGTGACGTCAGTCTCCGCTTCGCATGGCGGTCCTTCGGCCACGGATCGGAGAAGTTGAGGTAAATGCGGTCTACCTCGCCCTCAGCAAACACTTCCGGAAGCTGGCGTGCATCCATGCGGATGAAAAACAGGTTTTTGATTTCCGTCTCCAGTTTTTCCCGTTTCTGTACTGCGCGGAGCAGCACGCTGTCGTACATTTCAATGCCGACGTAGTTGATTTCCGGATGCAGAACCGCCATATCCATCAAAAAGCGGCCCTTTCCCATACCGACCTCAATATGAATCGGATTTTCATTTCCAAAAATTTCAGCCCACCGTCCCCGGCAGCTCTCCGGCTCCTGCACAACGAACGGACAGGAAGCAATCACATCTTTTGATCCTCTGATATTTCTAAGGCGCATATGCGTAAAATTCCTTTCTTAAGTGATAAATATTAGAATAAAAGCCAATCATATCCAGTATATCATAGCTCCCGAAAAAGCAAAACAGAAAAATCCCGTTTTCAAATTTTCGAAGTTTTCAAAATACTATATACAATATCAACCTGCACATAGCATTTCTTATCAGCAATATGACAATCGGATTGGAACCATATCGAAATCATATGAGGGACCATCTTTTGGCTATTGAGATTGGAAGAAAAAATATGACCCATTGTCTATTTTTAATCAAAAAGTCGATCGAAATCCCACTTTTTTTTACGATTTCAATATGTCAACTTTGGAAAAAAAGGTGTAGAATACTAACAGCAAAGATGCGGGGAGTTTTCCTCGTCTTTGTTGTCTTTTAAATAAATAAGGAGGGAAAGCGATGCTATGGAATCTGTAATTAACAAACTTGCAGAGATCGAAACGGCTGCTACTAAGATTATGCAGGCTGCCGAGAATCAGAAGAAGCTCCAGGACGAGCAGCAGGAAGAGCGGATTGCAAAATTCGATGCAGATCTGGAAGCGGAAACGGCAAAGCGGATTGAAGAGATCACAACAAAACTTCATTCTACTACAGATGCGGATCAGAAAAAGCAGCGGGACTCTGCCGCCGAACTTCTATCTTCACTGGACGCTTATTACGAACAGAATCACGGAACACTGTCCACGCAGATTTACGAAAACATTATAAGGAAGTGAAACGATGAGCGGTCTATTATCCTACAGCGGCCTTACCACAAAGATAAGAGCCATGCAGAGCCATCTTTTAAACGACCAGAATTTTCGGGAAATCGTGGAACTGGAGAGTGTACCGCAGGCAGTTTCTTACCTCAAGCAGCATAAAGGCTATGAGGATCTGTTTGAGGGCTACAACGAAGCTGACCTTCACCGAGGTCAGATCGAGAAAATGCTGCGCCTGACGGTATACCGGGATTTTTCCAAGCTGTACCGTTTTGCAAATGTGGAGCAGAGAAAGTTCCTTGCGCTCTACTTTAAACGATACGAAGTGTCCGTTATCAAAGAATGCCTGAACACGGTATTTGATCACCGTGATGTGGTATTGAACCTGTCCATATTCGACGAGTTCTTTAACAAGCATTCCCAGCTGGACATCAATCTTCTGGCGTCCTCCAGGACGATCGAAGAACTGATTGCGAACCTGAAAGGGACAGAATATTATGCCCCGTTGTCGCAGCTCGCGGATATCGAGCGTCCGACCCTGTTCGACTATGAGATGACCCTGGATCTGTATTACTTTGCACAGATGTGGAAAGACAGATCAAAAGTAGTGACAAAGCGGGATCTGGAAGAGCTGACCGCTGCATGGGGAAGCAAGTTTGACATGCTGAACCTTCAGTGGATCTACCGTTCCAAACGCTATTATCACATGACCAGCGCACAAATCTACGCCCTGCTGATTCCGGTTCATCACCGGCTGAAAAAGGATGTGGTAAAGGCACTGGTAGAAGCCGAGAATATGAGTGCATTTTCCCAGCTGCTGGAACAAACCTATTATGCGAAACGGTATGATTCCTTCAAAGTCGATACGCTGGAATCCATGTATGCAGCCATTATGAAGCACATACTTTCCAGTGAATCCAGACAGGATCCTTATTCCGTTGCCACCATATACTCATACCTCTATCACAAAGAGCACGAGGTAAACCGGCTTATTATTGCACTCGAGTGCGTACGTTACCGTATCAGCGCTGACGAGGCAATGCAGCATATCGCAAAAACTTAATACACGGGGAGGTGTACTCATTGATTGTCAAGATGAAATTTTTGAGCATCACCGGGCCGAAAGCCGACATTGACCGTGTGGTCAACACTTATCTCTCAAAATATGAGATACATCTGGAAAACGCTCTGACGGAGCTGTCTACGATGCAGAATATCACACCGTATATCCAGATCAACCCATACAAAGAGACCTTAAAACAGGCGGAAGATTTTACAGCACTTCTGCCGGAAGACAAGCGTACCACCACGAAAAGACTTTCCCTGGAAGATGCCATCAACTGTGTCCATGGTTTGGATCACACCCTTGGCCAGTTGAACCAGGAGCGTACAGAACTGGAAGCAAAAAAGAAAGACTTGATGGAAAAAGCACAGAAAATCGAGCCGTTCCAGGATCTGCACTGCAATCTTTCCTCCATTCTGGATTTCCACTTTATCAAATTCAGATTCGGAAAGATCACAAAAGAGTATTACAACAAGTTTGAGAGCTACTGCTATGAGAACAGCGATACGGTATTCTACCGCTGCCATTCCGATGAGCAGTATGTATGGGGCATTTACTTCTGCCCGAGAGATCAGGTCACGAAAGTGGACGCCGTATTCTCATCCCTGCACTTCGAAAGAATCTACGTTCCGGACGAGTACAGCGGAACGCCGGAGGATGCTTACGCAGCACTTCAGGCAGAAATCAAAAAGACAGACGATGCACTCAGCGAGTGCTCACGGAAACTGGCAAAATGCCTTTCGGATTCCGCAGAGGATCTGGTTGCAGCAAAAGAGCAGTTAGAGCAGCTCTCCGGCAACTTTGATGTCCGTCGCCTGGCAGCCTGCACAAAATCCAAGAAGGAAACCTTCTATATTCTGTGCGGCTGGATGTCGGAAAAAGATGCCGCTTCCTTCCAGAAGGACATCGAAAACGACACAAATCTCTTCTGCTTCATCGAGGATGATGCAAACAACGTTCTGCGTCAGCCGCCGACAAAGCTGAAAAACCCGAAAATCTTCCGTCCGTTTGAGATGTACGTGAAGATGTACGGACTGCCAAATTACAATGAAATTGACCCTACGATTATCGTAGGACTCACCTATGCCTTTATTTTCGGAATCATGTTTGCCGATGTAGGACAGGGATTGTGTCTGCTGATTGGCGGCGCACTGCTGTACCACTACAAGAAGATGGATCTGGCAGCGATCATGAGTACCTGCGCGGTATTCTCTGTGATCTTCGGATTCTTGTTCGGCAGCTTCTTCGGATTTGAGAATGTCATACCGGCCCTCTGGCTGCATCCGAAGGAAGCGATGACAACGCTTCCGTTCATCGGTTCGATGAACACCGTATTTGTCGCAGCGGTTGCATTTGGTATGTTCATGATTCTGACAGGAATGGTTCTGCATATGATTAATGCAGCAAGAAACCATAAGCTCGGCGAGCTTCTGTTCAGCCAGAACTCCCTGGCAGGCTTCATTTTCTACGGAGCCCTTGCCGTTACACTCGTTCTCCTGTTCAGCGGCCATAAAGCTCCGGCTGTCGGCGTGATGGTAGTCATGTTCGGTATTCCGCTTCTTGCGATCTTCTTAAAAGAGCCACTGGAGCGTATGGTAGAGAAGAAGGGCAATGCATTTCCGGATACCGGAAAGGGAATGTTCTTTGTACAGGCATTCTTCGAACTCTTCGATGTACTTTTGAGCTACTTCTCCAACACAATTTCCTTTGTCCGTGTCGGCGCATATGCAGTCAGCCATGCGGCTATGATGGAGGTTGTCCTGATGCTCGGCGGAGCAACAGGCGGCGGCAGCATCAGCTGGCCGGTTATTGTTCTCGGAAATGTCTTCGTTGCCTGCCTTGAGGCACTGCTGGTAGCGATCCAGGTACTGCGTCTGGAGTATTACGAGATGTTCAGCCGGTTCTATGAAGGAGACGGAAAACCGTTTGTTCCGTTTTTGAAAAAAGGCGAGAAATAAAAGAGGATTCAGAGCCATGCAAAATGGAAGCGAATATGGCGGGAAGCTGTATCGGGAAAAAGTGAAAATGGCTCCGGATCGCAGCAAAGAGTAAATTTAATGAATTAACTTCAGGAGGAAAACTATTATGAACTCAGCATTTGTACAGGTACTTACTGCAATCGCAATGGTATTAACCATCGTTGTTCCTATGACTTATTACTTCAAAGGTGAGCACAACAAAAATCGTTACAAAAAATCTCTGGCAGCCAATGTAAGCGGCTTCTTCGGCCTTCTGCTGATCGCAACCGTTGTTTCCTTCGCAGGCGCAACAACTGCATCTGCTGCAACAGAAGCAGGCGCTGGTCTTGCAACCGGTCTTGGTTACATCGGTGCAGCTCTTGTTACAGGTCTTTCCGGTATTGGTTCCGGTATCGCCGTTGCATCTTCCGCAAGCGCAGCTCTTGGAGCAATCAGCGAAGACGGCAGCATCTTTGGTAAATCCATGATCTTCGTAGCTATGGCCGAAGGTATCGCTCTGTATGGTCTGATCATCTCCTTCATGATTCTTGGTAAACTTTGATTCCAAAACCGGAAGGTATTGATCTTCACCTTAAGTTGGAGGAATCATAAATGAAAATGTTCTTGATCAGTGATAACGTAGACACTCAGACGGGCATGCGCCTGGCCGGAGTGGAAGGCGTTGTCGTTCATGAGCGCGAGGAGCTTTATGATACACTGCAGAAAACACTGGCAGACAAAGAGATCGGAATTATTCTCCTTACAGAAAAGTTCGGGAAGGAATTCCCGGACATTCTGGAGGATGTCCGCCTCAACCATAAGCTTCCGCTGCTCATTGAAATTCCGGACCGTCACGGTACCGGAAGAGCGCCGGACTTTATCACTTCCTTTGTAAATGAATCTATTGGATTAAAACTGTAAGAATGCCCTGGAGGTGACACACATTGACTACTGAGGAAAAACTTCAGAATTTTTATAATCATTCCCTGGACAGTGCAAACCGTGAAGCAGAACGTGTGATCGGCGATCACCAGAAAGCTCTGGATAAGATCTTCGAGGAGCATAAAGCAACCGCAAGACGTCAGGCAGAAGAAGAAGTTGCTGCCGAGACCGAGAAAGCAAAACGTGATGTCAACAAGACACTGTCAGCGGATCAGCTTCATATCAGACGGAAGCTGTCCCGTAAAAATCTGGAATTAAAAGAAAAACTGTTTAAAGAAGTTCGTGAAAAACTTACCGCTTATAAAAAGGATCCATCCTATGAGGAGTATCTGGAGCGCAAAATCCGCGAAGCCGTTACATTTGCCGGAAACGACAAACTGACCTTATATCTGGATCCGTCAGACGAAGCTCATAAGGCTTCCCTGGAGCAGAAACTCTCCGTAACCCTTACCATTTCGGCCATGCCGTTCCTTGGCGGCGTGCGCGCGGTCATTCCGGAGAAAAATATTCTGATCGATAATTCCTTCGAGACCCTTCTGAACGAAGAGCGGGAGAATTTCATCTTTCACGGAGGTGTAGAGCATGAATAAAACCGGAGTTATCTATGGAATCAACGGTCCGGTCGTATATCTGAAAGGAAACACCGGATTTAAAATGTCCGAGATGGTTTACGTTGGTAAAGAACGTCTGGTCGGCGAGGTTATTGCCCTGACAAAGGATACCACTACAGTACAGGTTTTCGAGGAAACCACAGGACTGAAACCAGGCGAAACAGTTACCGCATCCGGAGATGCCCTCTCTGTTACACTGGGACCTGGAATCCTGAACAACATTTTTGACGGTATTGAGCGTCCGCTGTCCGAGATTGCAAAGCAGTCCGGTAAATACATCAGCCGCGGTCTTACCGTAGATTCTCTGGATACAGAGAAAAAATGGGATGTCCATGTAACTGTTTCGGAAGGCGAAGAGCTGATGGGCGGCGCAATCATTGCAGAGACACAGGAGACCCGTTCCATCGTACACAAATCGATGGTTCCGCCGGATGTCAACGGCACGGTTATCTGGGCTGCCAAAGACGGAAAGTACACCATCCTTGACCCGATTGTAAAACTGAAACTGGAAGACGGCACCGAAAAAGAGATCACACTGGCACAGAAATGGCCGATCCGTGTACCGCGTCCAACCCTGAAAAGATATCCGGCATCCGTTCCGCTGATCACAGGACAGCGTATCCTGGATACGATGTTCCCGATCGCAAAAGGCGGCACAGCAGCCATCCCTGGCGGATTCGGTACCGGAAAAACCATGACCCAGCACCAGATCGCAAAATGGTCTGATGCCGATATCATCATCTATATCGGATGTGGAGAGCGTGGAAACGAGATGACACAGGTTCTGGAGGAGTTCCAGGAACTGATCGACCCGAAGAGCGGCAACCCGCTGATGGACCGTACCACCCTGATCGCCAACACATCCAACATGCCTGTTGCAGCCCGTGAGGCATCTCTGTATTCCGGACTGACACTGGCTGAGTATTACCGCGATATGGGCTATGATGTAGCAATCATGGCAGACTCCACATCCCGTTGGGCAGAGGCACTCCGTGAGCTGTCCGGCCGTCTGGAGGAAATGCCTGCCGAGGAAGGTTTCCCGGCATATCTGGCATCCCGTCTGTCCGCTTTCTATGAGCGTGCCGGCATGATGCAGACCCTTTGCGGCGCAGAGGGAAGCGTATCCATCATCGGAGCCGTATCTCCGCAGGGTGGTGACTTCTCCGAGCCTGTTACCATGAACACCAAACGTTTCGTCCGCTGCTTCTGGGGACTGGACAAATCTCTGGCTTACGCCCGTCATTTCCCGGCGATCCACTGGCTGACCAGCTACAGTGAATACCTGCAGGATCTGTCGCCGTGGTACAAAGATCACGTAAACAAAAACTTTGTAGATATGCGGAACCAGTTAATGGGAATCCTGAACTCTGAGAGCTCCCTGATGGAAATTGTAAAACTGATCGGTAGCGATGTTCTTCCGGATGACCAGAAGCTGACCCTGGAAATCGCCAGAGTTATTCGACTGGGCTTCCTGCAGCAGAACGCATTCCATCCGGATGACACCTGCGTATCTCTGGAAAAACAGTACAAGATGATGGAAGTTATTCTTTATCTGTACAAGAAATCCAAAGCGCTTGTGACGATGGGCATGCCAATGTCCGTACTGAAAGAGGACAAGATCTTCGACCGCGTCGTTTCTATTAAATACGATGTACCGAATGACCGTCTGGATCTGTTTGACACATACAAAAAAGATATCGACACCTTCTACGATAAGGTACTCGAGAAGAATGGTTAAGGAGGGAATTCATCATGGCAATTGAATATTTAGGCCTTAGTGAGGTCAATGGCCCTCTGGTTGTTCTGGAAGGTGTAAAAAATGCTTCCTACGAGGAAATCGTAGAATTTACCGTAGACGGCAATGAGAAAAAACTGGGACGTATCGTTGCTGTATACGAAGATAAAGCCGTTATTCAGGTATTTGAGGGAACTTCGAGCATGTCTCTTACCAATACCCATACCCGTCTGACCGGACATCCTATGGAGATCGGACTTTCCGAGGAAATTCTGGGACGTACCTTCGACGGTATCGGAAAACCGATCGACCGCATGGGACCGATTGATGCTGAAGTAAAAAGAAACGTCAACGGCCTGCCGCTGAACCCGGTTACCCGTAAATACCCAAGAAACTATATCCATACCGGTATCTCTGCAATTGATGGTCTGACCACCCTGATTCGTGGCCAGAAGCTGCCGATCTTCTCCGGAAACGGACTTCCGCACGACCAGCTGGCAGCACAGATTGTACAGCAGGCATCCCTTGGAGATTCTGATGAGAAGTTTGCAATCGTATTTGCCGCTATGGGTGTTAAATACGACGTAGCAGAGTTCTTCCGCCGGACCTTCGAGGAGAGCGGTGTATCGGATCACGTTGTTATGTTCCTGAACCTGGCAAATGACCCGGTTGTAGAGCGTCTGATCACCCCGAAGGTAGCACTGACAGCTGCCGAGTACCTTGCATTCGAGAAAGGCATGCATATCCTGGTTATCCTGACCGATATCACATCCTTCTGCGAGGCTATGCGTGAGGTTTCCTCCTCCCGTGGAGAGATTCCTTCCCGTAAAGGTTATCCTGGATACCTGTACAGTGAGCTGGCTACGCTGTATGAGCGCGCCGGAATCGTACAGGGCGTAGAGGGATCCGTAACACAGATTCCGATCCTGACCATGCCAAACGATGATATCACGCACCCGATCCCTGACCTGACCGGTTACATCACCGAGGGTCAGATCGTACTGGACCGTCAGCTTCACGGCCAGTCTATTTACCCGCCAATCAGCGTACTGCCGAGCCTGTCCCGTCTGATGAAGGATGGTATCGGTGAGGGCTACACAAGAGCCGATCATCAGGACGTAGCAAACCAGCTGTTCTCCTGCTATGCAAAGGTAGGAGATGCGCGTTCCCTGGCATCCGTTATCGGTGAGGATGAGCTTTCTCCGATCGATAAACAGTACCTGGTATTCGGTAATGAATTCGAGCATGAATTCATCGGCCAGGGAATGGATGAAAACCGTTCCATGGAAGATACGCTGAACAAGGCATGGGAGCTTCTTGGACTGCTTCCGAGAGAAGAGCTCGACCGTGTCAACACCAAGGTTCTGGATCAGTATTATCATCCGACCACCATTGATGCAGTAGCAAAAGCAAAGGCAGAAGCCGATGCCATGAATGAGTAAGCGAGAGGAGTGAGATCGGAATGGACCCGAATACCTTTCCTACCAAGGGAAACCTGATTCTTGCAAAGAACTCTCTGAAACTTGCCCACATGGGTTACGAGCTGATGGACAAGAAGCGGAATATTCTGATCCGCGAGCTCATGGGCCTGATCGATGAGGCAAAGGATATTCAGCGTCAGATTGATGTGACGTTCCGCGAAGCATATGCGGCGCTGCAGATTGCTAACATGGAGATCGGTATCACCAACGTACAGACCGTGTCCTATACCGTTCCGGTGGAGGAATCCATCCGGATCAAGACAAGGAGTATCATGGGCGTGGAAATTCCGCTGGTAGAGGCTGATACGTCCGGACAGGCCCCGACGTATGCTTACTACAGCACGAAGGAGTCCCTGGATCAGGCAAGACAGGCCTTTGAAAAAGTAAAAGACCTGACCTTAAACCTTTCCATGATAGAGAACTCGGCGTACCGCCTTGCTGCGGCAATCAAGAAAACACAGAAGCGTGCCAACGCGCTGAAGAACATCACGATTCCGCATTACACCCAGCTGTCCAAGGATATCGCGGACGCACTGGAGGAGAAGGAGCGCGAGGAGTTCACACGACTGAAGGTCATCAAACAGAGAAAGAACAAGGCAAGCTGATAAGGCTTTCCCGGAATAGAGATGAAAAACCCGCTTGGGCCGCGAAGAGATTTGCGGTGCCGGGCGGGTTTTTATGTGTCATGCAAAAAATATGTTTTTGGCTGTACTTTTTGTGCAAAAATTTTATAAAAATTTTCTATCTTTTTAAAACGGTCTTTGCTATAATACGTAAGGCGATTGTAAAAAAAGTTAAGATTTTGTAAGCTGTAATGCTTTTTGGAGGCAGGAAGATGAAACACAAGAAACAGAAAAAAACGAAAAAAGCAGGGCGCATTCTGCTGGCTGTGTTTGCAGTGTTGATCGGAACGCTTGGCGTGCTGCTGTTTACGTCCGAGCGCTGGATGCGGAAAACATGGCCGAATCTGAGCATGGAAGAGCTTGTTTACCAGTTAAAGGCCCCGATTGCCGGAACCAGCCATGATCTTCTGATGAGTTATGTCTGCTCAAGTGCGCTGATCGCAGCGGCAGCACTCATCCTTCTGATTCTGGTCAGCATTTTTCTTCGGGAAAAACGCAAAGCCCATGTGGCGTTCGGGATGATCTGTATCGCGGCAGGAGCCGCCAGCATCGTCTATTCCATCAATGACGTGTGGGCAGCACTGGACGTAAAAGATTATCTGAAAAATCAGAGCACGTACAATACCGTGGTAGAAGACAACTACGTAGATCCGGACCGCGTGAATATCACGTTCCCGGAACAGAAACGAAATCTGATCTATCTCTATCTGGAATCCATGGAGAGCACCTACGCAGACAAAGCCTCCGGCGGAGCATTCGATAAAAACTATATCCCGGAGCTGACCCAGCTTGCCGCAGACAACATCAGCTTTTCCAACACGGAGCTGCTTGGCGGCGGCCAGCCTACCGTAAACGCAACCTGGACCATTGCCGGAATTTTCGCACAGACCTCCGGTCTGCCTCTCAGCATCGGAATCCAGCGAAATGAGATGGCATATCAGACCAGCTTCTTCCCGGAAATCAATACCCTGGGTGATGTCCTGGCGGATGAAGGCTACAAGCAGTATTTCTTCATCGGTTCAATCGGACAGTTCGGCGGCCGGGAAGAGTACTTTAAAGAGCACGGTGACTACGAAGTAGACGATTACAGCTGGGCTATGGAAAAAGGCCTGATCCCGGAAGGATATTACGAATGGTGGGGCTATGAGGATGAAAAACTCTTTTCCTTTGCCAAAGACCGCCTGACCGAAATCGCAGCAGAGGGAGAGCCGTTCAACTTCACCATGCTGACCGCAGACACCCATTTTGAGGATGGATATCCGTGTGAGCTCTGCGATGAAGAAAACGACGGTGACAACCAGTACGGAATGGTTCTGCACTGCTCCAGCAAGCAGGTCACCGAGTTCGTTTCCTGGATTCAGCAGCAGGATTTCTACGAGAACACAACGATCGTAATTTCTGGCGACCATCTGACGATGGATTCCGATTTCTGTGAGAACATTGATCCGGACTACACCAGAACCGTATACAACGTGATCATCAACTCTCCGATCCAGCCGCAGCAGGAGAAAAACAGAAGTTTCACCACCATGGACATGTTCCCGACCACGCTTGCCAGCCTCGGCGCCACCATCGAGGGCGACCGCCTCGGCCTTGGAACCAACCTGTTCTCCGGCGAGCAGACACTTGCTGAGAAGCTGACCTTTGACCAGTTCAATGATGACCTCTCCCAGAAATCCAAATTCTTCGAGAAAATGGAAGAGCAGGTAACCTCCATCTGGACCAAAACCGATGAGGGCTGGAAGTTCTACATCGAAGACGAAGACCGCTGGGCCAAAGGCGAATGGGTATCCCTGAACCCGCACCGCTATGCGAATGACACCGAGCAGAGATACTACATCGATGCAAACGGCTATGCTGTCAAGGGATGGAAGCTGATCGACGGAAAGTGGTACTACTTCTCCGTCAAGGGAAGCTACCGCCTCCTTGAAGGACCTTGCGACGAACCGTTTGATGTGGATGAGTCGCAGTATTCTTAAAAAATAGAACATATAAAAACACCGGCTTCCCGGAGACAGATAAAAATCTGTTTCCGGAGAAGGCCGGTGTTTTTTGTTAATTCAGAGAGAGACTACAAAAGAGTGATGTATGATTCGATTATCTTGCCTGGAAACGGTCATAAACGGTTTGCACAATTTCTACTGCACGATCAACATTCATCTGCTTCAGCTGAGCGATAAAATCATCATATTCATCCATAGAAATAACACCTGTGATAAACTGAGATGTTTTTTCGTTTACAATTGTCGTAACATCAGTCATGATTTTGCTGTATTCTTTGTTTTCGTCTGAAGAAATACCCATAGCACTGACATCAGGCAGACAGTTTTCGGTGCCAGCTTCTGCCCAGATATCATAGGAAACAAGATCTTTTTCCGGAACGGCGGCAAGCTCACGTTTCCAGTCCTGCAGGCAGACACGGGAAGGTGGCATAGTGAAATAAGCCATTGCCTGTGCAAAAGTATAATCTTCGTTGGCAGTTACTTTGGAGGTGAAAACTGGAGTTCCGTCTTCCTGATATTCAAAAGTATCGCCCTCGGTACCATAGTTGGCTAAAAGAGCACCTTCCTCGCTGAAGAGATAATCCAGCCATTTTACACAGAGCTCGGCATTTGGAGAATCTGCGGAAACTGTGATGCACGGACCGAGCAGATAATACATATTTAATTTTACAGTATCTTCAGCATTTACTTTCGGGGCAGGAACAGGAACGTACTCGGCATTTGGATCTGAGTTTGCACCTTCGTATGCTGCGATTAATGTGTAAATAGAGCAAAATGCACCGGTTTTTCCTGTGGTAACCATTGCATTGTCCGGAAGGACTGCGTTTGTAGACATAAAGTCAGGATCAATTAATCCCTCACTGTACCAGCGATGCATCATTTCAACATAATCTTTCCAGCCGCTTTCAATCGGTCCGTATTTAACAACGCCGTTTTCCTGATAGAAAGTATTGGAAACTCCATAACCGGCATTTAAGGCATTGGCAAATACATCATATCCAGTATAAGAAAGCGTCAGCGGAGCAGTTGCACCTTCCTGGTCTTTAAAAGCAGTAAGCATGGTTTCCCAGTCATCGTAGGTGACCGGAGTATCCATACCGAGGTCATCGAGCCAGTCTTTGCGGACATACATGCCGGCATATGGTCCCTGCTGTTCTGACATGATCTGATAGATACCGACCATACGTCCGTCATTGGTATAAGCACTGCGCTTCAGATTTTCATCTTCTTCTCCGGCCTTTTCGAGAGCAGCCATATAATGAGGAGCATACTTCTGGATGAGATCTGTCAGGTCCATATAATAGCCATCGTCTACAGCGGCATCAAGACCGTCAGGATAAACATAGGAAGGGCCACTGTTTTTGATCATATCCGGCAGTTCGCCGCCTGCGATCATAAGATTGTAAGCAGATGCTTCGTCTCCAATGGCGGGATGCTGAAATTCAATATGTACATTCGTTTTTTCTTCCAGCTTTTGAAAAAATTCTGTATCACCGAGAGAATCTACAATACTTGCAGCATTGGCATCCATAGGAGTCCAGAGAGTTAATGTTGTTTTCTCATCCACTAATGGAAGAGAAACTTCAGTATCTGCAGCAGAAGTGTCAGAACTTACAGAAGAAGCTGCAGAAGAAGTATTAGAAGAAGCAGAGGTGGAACTGCCGGAAGAAGTGCTGCCGTTAGCACCGCATCCTGCCAGAAGAACAACGCTCTGTAATAAGGCGCCCATGCGTATAGCCTGTCGTATTCTTTTTTTCATACTTGAAATCTCCTTTTCTTTTGATTTTCGTTCTAATGTTCGTGCACGTTACCTGTATTATAAGAGAAAGGTGGGAAAAAAGAAAAGAACCAGTTTTTGCGTCAGGTGCAGTTTGCCGTCAGAATCAGAATTGCCAGAATGTGTTTTGATTGCCGTTTTGCGTGATCCTTGGGCAATTTTGAGACTTTTCCGGGGGTGCGTGCTATAATTTAAGGAAGAAAATGCATGGGGGATGCAAAAGATGAAAGAGAAAAAAATATTTTTATCCGTGATGAAAACGTATCTGGTGTTGGTGATGATCCTGTTGATTGTACTGATTGGCTGTTCTTTTTATTCCTATCAGAGTTTTAAGAGCAATACGAAAAATGCGCAGGTTGCATTATTAAATCAGGTACAGCATGAGATGGACATTCGGCTGGAAAATATTTCAAAGATCAGCCAGCTTCTGGCGGATCATCCGATTGTTCAGGAAATAGCGGAACTGGAAGATGAGCAGCCGGAGTATCAGCTGAAGTATACAGAATTGAATCAGGTTCTGCGCAATGAAAATACGATGCAGCAAAGTGAAGCAGAAACGGTATTGTATTTTAAAAACAGCAACGCTGTGTTTACTGGAAACTATCGGTACCAGGACGAAAATTTGGATGCATTTTTGAAAAAGAAAGGAATTTCTGAAGAAGAATTTCAGAATCTGGTTTCCCTGGAAAGAAATAAGGGAGCATATCAGATTTTAAAATCGGGCACAAAAAGTGCGGTACTGATCCATTTAAACCCAATTTTGGAT
This sequence comes from Blautia sp. AM29-29, assembly GCF_003480555.1. Taxonomy (NCBI): domain Bacteria; kingdom Bacillati; phylum Bacillota; class Clostridia; order Lachnospirales; family Lachnospiraceae; genus Blautia; species Blautia sp. AM29-29. Next base: position 27,000 of record NZ_QUJD01000015.1, on the reverse strand, counting down.
AAAAGCTATCATCGGGCTGGTGTAGTTATTACGTTTGTTTCTGTCAGAGAGTTTGAAAAAATATTAAACCTGAGTGACTATATTGAGCAGAGTATTTGCTGCATGGCAAACGGAGATCGCTCCCTGATGATTGGTACCGTTCCGGAGGGACAGGATGTGCTGCAGCAGAACAGTTATGAAGAGATTGTGTGCAATTCCGAACCTGTGATGCAGGAAATACAGGGAAAACGATATATTACAATGGGAATATCTTCCCAAAGCGGAGTATGGAACTATTATTTTTCTATTCCAATGTCGATTTTTTATCAGCAGAACAGAACATATTTTATCATTATTGCGGGTGCTGTTCTGATGAGCCTGTTGGCAGGCGTTTTTCTGGCATGGCATTACAGTAAAGCATTTTCAGAACCAATCCAGGAGATTCTGGATACGTTTCGGATGGATGGAGCAGACAGTTATCCTGAAATGATGAAATCCTTGGAAAAAACAATGCTTGTCTATGAGTATAGGCTGCATGACATACAGAAACAGTTAAGAGGAAGTATGCAGCAGCAAAAAGATGAGTTTCTGTTTTCCATGTGCAGAGGTAATATCAATGAGAAAAAAGTACAGGAAAAACTGAGTAAATATGAGATTTCATTAAAAAATGCTCCGTTCGAATTTATGATGTTCCAATACAGGGAGATCGAAGAATCTACATTTTGTGTGAATGGTACGGTAGATTATGATCTGCTGTTGTTTGTAAGTCAAAATGTTATTGAGGAGTTGCTTTGTAAGAACGGAGGGGCTGCATTTCGTCATGACAGAATGATCTTGTGTATCTGTCAGCCGGTGGAAGAGGCTGATGTACTCAATCAGCTGCTGAACCAGATCGTTGATTTCCACAAGGATGTTATTCATGCAGAACTGTGTGTGTTCCGCGGAGGCCAGGGCAGTGAGCTAAGCGATATTCCAGAGCTGTTTTTAAATGCGGAGGAAATGGCAAACTATAAGACTTTCTGGGAAAAGGATATTCCGAATATTTTAGACTATCGTGACAGCAAATCCAGGAAAGCGCTGGAAGAAGATTCTATTTCGCTGGATATTCAGAAACGCTTTTTAAATCTGCTGTCCATCAAAGACTACACGAATGCGTATGAACTGCTGACAGAACAGTTAAATATGGTGGAACAGGGAGAAATCAAAAACTTTCAGTTGGAGCGATACAAAATTTATGGTTTGGTAAGCAATCTGTTGGAAGGAATTCCACATGTGGATCAGCTCGAGAAAAACAGCACGGAAGAAGCAAGACAGATCGGTGAGATTCTGGAATCACTTTCTAATGTAAGATCACTGCAGGAGATCAGGGAAAAAATTGATCTTCTGTTTGAAAAAATTATTTCCTATCAGAAGGGAACGGAGAAAGAAGGCTTTCCATGGGTATGGGAAGTGCAGAGTTACATTGAGAAAAACTATGCAGACCCGCAGATGGATGTGCAGTATCTGGCGGAAAAGTTCCATCTGTCAACATCACATCTGAGCAGAAACTATAAAAAAGTAACGTCAATTGGTGTGAGAGACAACATTCATATCGTGCGGATTGCGAAGGCAAAAGAACTTTTGATGCAGGGAATGAGCGTGCAGGAAATTGCGGAAAAGGTAGGATATGTGGAATCCAGAGCATTGATTCGTACGTTTAAACGGTATGAAGGAGTGACTCCGGGCCAATATCGGGAAACTATGGTGCAGAAATAGCAGAAAATGAGTACCACCACAAGAAAAGGCCATAAAAAAGCAGCAGAAAAAGGAGGGAAGCCACAAAAAGTGGTTCTTTCGAACCGGCAGGGAAGACGATACAATCAGATTAATGATAAGTCCGGCGGGAAGAAAGGAGCACATATGAAAACAAAAAAATTTACAAGGAAGGAAATCGTAAAAGACTGGAAGAAAAACAAACTGCTGTATCTTATGGCGGTTCCGTTGATTGCATTTTTTATCGTATTTGCATATCTTCCAATGGGAGGCATCCTGATGGCATTTGAAAATTACAAGCCAAAACTTGGAATTCTCAGAAGCCAATGGGTAGGTCTGGAAAATTTTAAAGACTTTTTTCAATCGGTATTTGCGTGGCGTGTCATTCGGAATACGGTTGTGCTGAGTATGTTGCAGCTGATCATTGAGTTTCCGCTCACGATCATTTTTGCGCTGCTTCTGAATGAACTGAAGGATTCCATTTTCAAAAAAGGTGTACAGATGATTACCTATATGCCGTATTTTATTTCCATGGTCGTTCTGGCAGGTATCATTGTAGACTTTACCAAAAGTACAGGTGTCCTGTCGCAGATCGTTACCTTTTTTAGTGGAAAACAGGTAAATCTGTTATCCGATCCGGCGTGCTGGCGTCCTTTGTACATTGTTTCGGATTTATGGCAGGGACTTGGCTTTGGAAGTATTATTTATGTAGCAGCACTTTCCGGCGTGGATCAGGAACTGTATGAGGCAGCAAAAATTGACGGAGCAAACCGCTGGAAACAGACACTGCATGTAACACTGCCTGGAATTTCCTCCACCATTATTATTATGTTGATTCTGCGAATCGGTTCCATCATGTCGGTTGGATATGAGAAGACCATTCTTTTATATAACCCTCAGGTTTATGAAACCGCAGATATTATTTCCAGTTTTGTTTACCGAAAAGGTCTGGAAGAGTTTAACTATGGATACAGTACGGCTGTCAGTCTGTTCAACTCTGTGATTAACTTCATTATGCTTGTAAGTGCAAATGTTATCAGCCGGAAGTACTCGGAAACAAGTCTGTTTTAGGAGGAAAAAACATGAAAAAAACAAAAACGTCTCTGGCGCGAAAAATATTTATTGTATTTGACTATCTGGTTCTAATTTTTCTTGCAGTTGTATGTTTGCTGCCGATTCTTCATGTGGCGTTTGCATCGGTTTCTGATCCCAACTGGGTCATGAACCAGAGCGGATTGATTTTAAAATCACATGGTTTTACGCTGGAGGGATATAAGCTGGTATTTCAGACAAGACAGTTGATGGGAAGCTATGGAAATACTCTTTTTTATGTGTTTGCATCGACAGCACTTGGAATGCTGATTACTGTATTGGGAGCGTATCCGCTTTCGAAAAGCGATCTGCTCTGGTCGAATGCACTGATGCTGATTATTTCCTTTACCATGATGTTCAGCGGAGGAATTATCACGTTCTATATGGTAGTAAGAAGCCTTGGAATGTACAATACCCGCCTTGCGGTTATTCTTCCGACGTGTGTCAGCGCATTTAACCTTATTCTGGTCAGAACGGCAATGGCAACGCTTCCGAAAGAACTGGAAGAATCTGCGCGTCTGGATGGGGCAGGACCAATTGCTGTACTTTTTAAGATTGTTCTTCCATTGATAAAAGCAACGCTTGCAACAGTAACGCTGTACTATGTAGTTGCAAACTGGAATTCCTGGTTCAATGCATCCATTTTCCTGACAGACCGGGACAAATATCCACTGCAGCTGATTCTGCGGGAAGTACTGATCCGAAACGATACAAGTTCGGCAACATCCGCATCTTCAGGAGAACTTGCAGGACTTGCGGATTCTTATAAGCAAATTATAAAATACTGCACCATTATGGTGGCATCTGTTCCAATTTTATGTTTTTATCCGTTTGTTATGAAGTATTTTAAAAAGGGTGTTATGGTAGGATCAATCAAAGGCTAAGGAGGAAGATCATGGAATTTTACGAAAAAGTCAATCGAATTGCGAAAACAGAAAAAGGAGAAATTGAGGGGATTCCGGGAAATATTCCACAGTATACGGTATTTAAAGGGATTCCTTATGCAAAAGCCCCAGTTGGAGAGCTCCGCTGGAGAGAGCCGCAGGAAACAGAAAAGTGGGAAGGCGTTTATCATGCAGATCATTTCGGACCGATTGCGCCGCAGATGCGCCACCCGAAAGGCAGTTTGTATGGTGATGAATTTTTCCAGTCCGCAGAAGATATGAGTGAAGACTGTCTGTACCTGAACATCTGGACGCCGGAAGTGAAGGAGGAGAAAAAACTGCCGGTTCTGTTCTGGGTACATGGCGGCGGACTCACAGGTGGATATGGATTTGAACCGGAGTTTGACGGAGAAGCTTTTTGCAAAGAAGGCGTGATTCTGGTAACGTTTAATTATCGTCTGGGCGTTCTTGGATTCCTCTGCCACGAGGATCTGGCAAAAGAAAGTGAGCATGGTGTTTCTGGAAACTATGGTCATCTTGACCAGATTGCCGCACTCAAATGGGTAAGAAAAAACATTGGTGCGTTTGGCGGAGATCCGGATAATATTACAATTTTTGGACAGTCTGCGGGTGCATTCAGTGTGCAGACAATGCTTGTGTCACCGCTTACCAGAGGAGATATTGCCGGAAGTATTATTATGAGCTGTGCGGATATCAACTGGCCGGATCCAGGCATGGGGCAGAAACCGATGGAAACAGCAGAAAAACAGGGCGCTGAATTTATGAAAGATGCAGGATGCCATTCCATAGACGAACTGCGCGGCAAGAGTGCAGATGAGCTAATGGCAGTTATGATGAAGGGATTTATGAAATATCCGATGGGAACGGTGATCGATCATTATCTGCTGGATGAGGCAGTATCCGACAGTTATTATCAGGGAAATTACCCGGATCTGCCGATGATGATTGGAAACACCGCCGGGGAATGGACTCTGGTATTCGGCGTACCGGAAGACCCGGAAGTCTGGAAAGAACAGCAGCGTCAGATGATGGGACCTGCAGCGGAAAAATACCTGGAACTGCTGCAGGTAGAGAAAAAAGAAGACATTATGCGCGCGATTCAGGAAAGCCATTCCTGGATGGTAAAAAACAGAGTATTGTGTGAGCTGAATATCAGACATGATCATAAACCGTGCTATCTGTATCTGTTTGACCACGATCTTCCAGGGAACGAGGCAGGATCCTTCCATTCCTCCGAGCTGTGGTATGTATTTGGAACTGTTGCACGCTGCTGGCGTCCAATGACGGGAACGGATTATGATATTTCCAGAGTTATGACAAAAAGCTGGGCGAATTTTGCAAAACAGAAAAATCCAAATGGAGAGGGTGTACCGGAATGGAAGCCATATCAGCCGGAGAATCCTCAGAACATGGTATTTTCGGAAAAGACAGAATGCAAAGAAATCAAAGAACTGGAAGTACAGCGGTATTTAAAAGAAATTATGCTGGAACATGCATAAAAGGCTGAAAGAAAAGGAACCTGGGCAGAAAAAGCAGGTTCCTTTTCTACATAAAAAGACAAATTCCAGGGAAAAATTCTCCGCTCCGCCTTTTGGCGGAATTTTCTGCATTTTTTGGTACAAAACGTATAAAGATTGTGAAATAAATAATTATCAATTGAATCATCTTACAAAACATGGTAAAATATGGCTATCAATCGGCGGACAAAGCGGAAAAAAGAAAGGGGATTTGAAAACAATGGGTTACAAATCAGACATTGAAATTGCACAGGAATGTACCATGCAGCCGATCACAGCGATCGCAGAAAAAGCAGGTATTGATGACAAATATCTGGAGCAGTACGGAAAGTACAAAGCAAAAATTGATTACAACCTGTTAAAAGACACCGATGCGGAGGATGGAAAACTGATCCTTGTTACAGCGATCAACCCGACACCGGCAGGAGAAGGAAAAACAACAACATCCGTAGGACTGGTAGACGGACTTTCCAAAATCGGCAAAAAAGCAATGGTTGCACTTCGTGAGCCATCCCTTGGACCGGTATTCGGCGTAAAGGGCGGAGCAGCAGGCGGCGGATACGCACAGGTTGTTCCGATGGAGGATATCAACCTTCACTTCACCGGTGACTTCCATGCAATCGGTGCAGCAAACAACCTGCTGGCAGCTATGATCGACAACCACATTTTCCAGGGCAATGCTCTGAATATCGATCCGAGAAAGATCACCTGGAAACGATGCGTAGATATGAATGACCGTCAGCTTCGAAGCGTTGTAGACGGCCTTGGCGGAAAAACAAACGGAATGCCGAGAGAAGACGGCTACGATATCACCGTAGCATCTGAGATCATGGCAGTTCTGTGTCTGGCAAGCGACATCTCAGATCTGAAAGAAAGACTTTCCAGAATTATCATCGGATATACCTACGGAAAAGTAGCAGAGCAGAAACCGGTAACAGCAGGAGATCTGCATGCGCAGGGCGCTATGGCAGCACTCTTGAAGGATGCCCTGAAACCAAACCTGGTACAGACACTGGAAGGAACTCCGGCTATCGTTCACGGCGGACCATTCGCAAACATCGCACACGGCTGTAACTCCGTAACAGCAACTAAGATGTGCCTGAAATTAGCAGATTACACTATCACAGAGGCAGGCTTCGGTGCTGACCTTGGTGCTGAGAAATTCCTCGACATCAAATGCCGTATGGCAGGCCTGAAACCGAATGCAGTTGTAGTCGTAGCAACTGTTCGTGCCCTGAAATACAACGGCGGCGTTCCGAAAGCAGAACTGAACGGCGAGAACCTGGAAGCTCTGGAGAAAGGTATGCCGAACCTTCTGAAACACGTAAGCAACATCACAAACGTATACAAACTGCCATGTGTCGTTGCCATCAACGCATTCCCGACCGATACCGAAGCAGAGCTGAAGCTGGTTGAGGAGAAATGTAAAGAGCTCGGTGTCAACGTTGTTCTGTCCGAGGTATGGGCAAAAGGCGGCGAGGGCGGTATGGCTCTGGCGGAAGAAGTTGTCCGTCTTTGCGAGCAGCCGAACGATTTCACCTATGCATACGATCTGGAAGGCTCCATCGAAGAGAAGCTGAACGCCATCGTTCAGAAGATCTACGGCGGAAGCAGAGTTGTCCTGACCGCAAATGCACAGAAACAGGCAAAACAGTTAGAGGCTCTCGGATTTGGCAACTGCCCGATCTGTATGGCAAAAACCCAGTACAGCTTGACCGATGATCAGACCAAACTCGGCGCACCGACCGGATTCGAAGTTACCGTACGTAACCTGAAAATCTCCGCTGGTGCAGGCTTCATCGTAGCCCTGACCGGTGACATCATGACCATGCCAGGTCTGCCGAAAGTTCCGGCAGCAGAGCGTATCGATGTAGACGCTACTGGAAAGATTACAGGATTGTTCTAATAACACAGGATATTGTCTTGAAAAGACAGAATAAAGCGTGAAATAAAACACAGAAAAAAAGAGACATTCCTTCGTGAATGTCTCTTTTTTTACGTTTTTATTGCAAAATATTACAAAAGATAATATAATTTCTAATGATAACATGGAGAGAAAAGCAGATATAATATAGTAAGGGAGTTACTTGCCAATGACATCGAAGAAAAAATTGAGAAGTCTTCTGGGCGGTACACTTTTTATGGTGCTGATGCTCAGCGTACATCCGACGACTGTTTCCGCGAGTGCTGTGGGGAGCAGCACGGTGATGGACCAGTCTGTGGAGACAGAGGATCAGCAGAGCGGGATACAGAGTGAAACGCAGACACAGGCTTCACAGGACAGCGGTGCTGCTGTGCGGGCCAGTCAGAATGGCTGGGTTAAGGCAGGCGACGGCGGCTGGTATTTTTATGAGAACGGACAGCTGAAAACAGGATGGCTTTACCGGAATGGAAACTGGTACTGGCTGGATCCGGACCGGAACGGCCGCATGGCAGAAAACAGCTGGTTCACATACGATAATAATCTTTATTATGCCAAGGGAGACGGAGCAATCTATAAAAATGGTTTTCAGGAAGTAGATGGAAACCTTTATTATTTCCAGAGCTGGGGCGGCATTCAGAGAAATGTGTATCTCAGCATCAGCGGAAAAATGTATTATGTACAGGAAAATGGTATCGTTGCCCGTGGAATAGTCAGAACAATGAATGGACATGGTGATCTCTGCGCATTTGATGATACTACGGGAGCGCAGATCACACAAAAAGGCTGGCTGAAAAAAGGCACATCATATTATTGGGTAAGAGAAGACGGCGTCCTGCAGACCGGCTGGCTGCTGTACGATGACAACTGGTACTGGTTTGATGATAATGGTGTCATGATGACATCCGGCTGGAAAGAAATCAACAACAATCTGTATTACTTCCGGAGCTGGGGCGGCATTTATAAAAACGGTTTCCAGAGCATCGGAGGAAACGAGTATTATTTCCGGAGCTGGGGTGGTGTATATCGAAACACCTTCTTTACCGTAAAAGGAAAAACCTACATAGCGCAGAATGACGGATCGATCTATCATGCCAGCCAGACCGGCTGGGTTCAGCTGGGAGATCAGACTTACTGGATCAATCAGGATGGTTCTGTTCAGACCGGCTGGCTGAAGCTGGAAGGCAAATGGTACTGGCTGAAAGCGGACGGCACACGTGCTGCATCTGAATGGATCACGTATGACAACAACCGATACTATTTTGATGGTGACGGTGTGATGTACACCGGAATGAAAGAGGTTGACGGAACAAGATATTATTTCCACAGCTGGGGCGGCGTTTACCATAACGAATCTTTTACCTGGCAGGGAAAGAAATACTGGGCAAAGGATGACGGAACCTTCTATACAGGTGTCTGCGATATCAATGGAAAGAAATACTATTTTCTGGAAGACGGCGAGCAGATTACAAAAGAGGGCTGGTATCTGACCAACGGAACGTATTACTGGATCAACAAGGATACGTCGCTTCAGACCGGCTGGGTGAAATATGACAACAACTGGTACTGGATGAAAGAAGACGGTACGATGGCATCGTCTGAATGGATCACCTACGACAAAAACCGCTACTATTTCCGAAGCTGGGGCGGCATGTACACCGGAATTCATACCATCGGCGGAACAAAATACGCATTCCAGAGCTGGGGCGGTCTGTACCATGATCAGACATTTACCATCGGCGGTAAAACATACTATGCCAATTCAGATGGAACATTTGCCACCGGCTGGGTGCAGAACGGCGGAAAAACGTATTATTTCGATGAGGACGGCACAAGCCATACGGGCTGGCTGCTTCTGGACGGAACGCATTACTGGATCAACGCCAATGGAACCAGAAGAGATGACGAGCTGTTTCAGTACGACGGAAACTATTATTATGTAGACAAAAACGGCGTTATGGCGACAAGCGGCTGGGTATACTGGGATTATAACTATTATTATCCGAGAAGCTGGGGCGGCATGTACAAGAATGCGTTTATTACCTATGATAATAACCTCTATTACCTTGGATCTGACTCGAAAATGGCAATCGGCTGGCAGTCGATTGGCGGAAATACATACTATTTCCGAAACTGGGGCGGCATGATAACCGGAAAACAGGTGATCGACGGAAAAACGTATGTGTTCGATGAGGACGGCAAGCTGGTACAGAGTCCGGACGGATTTGAACCGTCCGCGCAGATCGGTGTCCGCACCGTACGGAACTTTCTGAAAAATGCACTGCTTCCGCTTGGAAACACCCTGTATATCTGGGGAGGCGGCCACACAGACGCAGAGGCAGAGAGTTACGGCGTCAATGCGCAGTGGAAACAATTCTTCAATACACAGAATTCCACCTACAACTATTCCGATCATCTGTATGAGTACGGAAAAGGTCTTGACTGTTCCGGCTATGTCGGATGGACCGCACATCAGGTGACGAAAGAGTATGCAACGACAACCTCCACTGGAATGCCGGCCTACTTTGCAAGAAAAGGCTGGGGAACCTGCGTGACAGGCGATACGTCCCAGAAATTTACGCCGGGTGATGTGGTCAGCAAGAGCGGTCATGTCTGGATTGTCATTGGCCAGTGCTCGGACGGCAGCGTGGTTGTCATTCATTCGACACCGCCGTATATTCAGCTTGGCGGAACCGTTTCTTCAACAGGAAGCATTAACAGTGAAGCTATTGAGCTGGCAAATGAATACATGAAAATGTATTATCCGGTTGCGTATGAGCGGTATGGTGTAAAAGTTCTTGACCGGTCCTATCTGACCGGTGTGAATCATTTCACCTGGAGCAGCAGTATCTTAAGTGACAGTGAAGGCTACCGCAGGAAGAAACCGGCAGAAATCCTGAACGATCTGTTCCAGTAAAATATCTTCTATAAAAAATAAGAGAGAATACAAAAAAACTTTGTAGTTCGTGTATTCTCTCTTTCTTTTTGCGCTGGAATTGTCTATACTAGAAGGTGCGTGAAAGACGCAGATCAGAAATACAAAAGAAAAAATCTGGAAAATAAAAATACAAGGGGAGTAAACATGCGAAAGAGCTGGAAATGGGCGCTCTGTCTTGGCGCAGTGTCGTTGCTGCTGCTGGGCGGCTGCGGAAAAGAAAAGACGGAACCAGTGGATCTGGTGCTGGTAACCGACGGCAGTGAGGTAGCTTCCGATGCCGTGTATCAGTCAGCATGGAACGGTCTTGCGCAGTATGGAGACGAGAGCGGTCTGAAATATGAAGCAAGTGTTCCGGCAGGACGGACAACAGAGGACTATGAAAACACCATCAAAGAGGCGGCGCAGAAGGGAGCATCCGTTATCGTCTGTGCCGGAACGAGCATGAGCCGCGCCGTTTACGATGCACAGCGCGACTGGAAGGACGTCCGTTTTCTGCTGCTGGAGGCAGAACCGGTCAGTGAGAGCGGCCGCAGCCGTCTCCGCGGAAATACAGAAAGCCTGGAAATTGATGTATCAGAGGCCGGCTACCTGGCAGGATATGCGGCAGTACAGGCCGGCTACACGCACCTGGGCTATATCGGACAGAAAAACGAAGAGAACGGAACAAAGTACGGGACAGGTTATGCACTCGGTGCAGAGGCGGCCGCTGCGGATCTGGGACTTGGAGAAAACAGCATCACGCTGGATTATACGTATCGGAAAAGCAGCAGCGTATCACCGTCGTATTTGGAAAAAATCAAAAGCTGGTATGGTGAGGGCGGACAGATTCTCTTCTCGGACGGTGCATCGTATCAGAATGTACTTGGCGCAGCAGCATCTGCGGCAGGCGGAGCACTGATCGCAAACGGCGGCGTGGAGGAGTACGCCAATGCCGTGTTGAAAGTACGTCTGGATTATGGAACTGCAGTTTACAATGCGTTAAAAGAAATGAAACAAAAGGATTTTGAAGGCGGGAAAATTGTAACGCGCGGCGTGACCGATCAGGAAATCAGTCTGGAATGGAATCAGGATGCGGTGCCGTACTTTACAGAGGATCAGTACCGGGCACTCTGTGCGAAATTCTCCGCAGAGGACTTTTCAATCCCTGACGGCGATGCGCTTTCCTCGCCGGATCAATACAAATTGAGTTGTGTGAGTGTACAGAAGGTAAAATAACATGTATCGTTACTGTTCACGAATTGTTTACAAAAAGTCGGGATATTTTTCCTTGCATCCATTTGTGAATTGTGATATTATGTAAAAGAATTGGGAAAAATATTTCAAAATTGTTACAGAATAATTGAATTTCTAAGAAACAGGGAAACCTGAAACAAAGAAACCTACATACAACGAATCAATTTGGGAGTGAAAGAATGAGAAAAAAATTTCTTGCCTTAAGTTTAGCAGTGATCGTAAGTGCAGCTCAGGTAATGACAGTAAGCGCCTCGAAACAGGAGCAGTTACAGCAGCAGCAGGCAGCACAGGCAGAGACCAGCGCACAGCTTGACAACGCAAAAGCAGAAATCGACGATCTGGAAACCAAAAAGAATCAGATTACCGGCGAGATTGATGACCTGGACGCACAGCTTGTCGTAACCATGGCATCCGTGGAAAATCTGAAAAATGAAATTGCAGAGAAACAGACAGAGATTGAAACAACACAGGAAAAACTGGCACAGTCCCAGGCTGAAGAGGACGAGCAGTACGAGCTGATGAAAAAACGAATCCAGTTCCTCTATGAGAGCGGCGGAGACAACGGCTGGGCAGCACTTCTTCTGGAGGGAAAAGATTTAAGCAGCATTCTCAACCAGGCTGAGTACACCCAGAAGTTATACAAATACGACAGAGAGTGCCTGCAGGAGTACATGGATCTTGTACAGCAGGTAACAGACTACAGCAATCAGCTTGCAGATGAAAAAGCAGATCTCGAAGCCAGTGAGGCAGAGCAGGAAGCACAGCAGCAGTCCCTTGAGGCAATGCTTGAGCAGAAAAAAGCCGTTTCCGATGACTACGAAAACCAGATCGCAGACCTGAACGACATGGCTGCACAGTACAACGCAGTACTGGCAGAGCAGAACGCAAAGATCCAGCAGATCCAGGAGGAGATTGCAGCCGAAGAGGCAGCAAGAAAAGCCGAAGAGGCCCGTCAGGCAGCAGAAGCAGCCGAGGCAGCCCGCCAGGCAGAAGCAGCAAGACAGGCAGCAGCAGAAGCAGCCGCAAGCAGTGCTGCAAATAATACAACAACGGCAGACAACACACCGTCCAGCACAGGAAGCTCCACCACGACAACAACACCGTCTAACGGAGGAAGCTCTTACGATGATTCTTCGTCCAGCGATACCAGCAGCTCGGATGATACCAGCAGCTCCAGCAGCACCGGAAGTGCAACAGGAAGCGCCATCGTATCCTATGCAACCCAGTTCATCGGCAACCCGTACGTATGGGGCGGCACAAGCCTTACCAACGGAGCTGACTGCTCCGGCTTTATCATGAGCGTTTACGCACACTTCGGATACGACCTTCCGCATTCCTCCAGTGCACTGCGTGGTGTAGGACGCGGTGTATCTTATGCAGAGGCTCAGCCGGGCGATATTATCTGCTACAGCGGCCACGTAGCCATCTACATCGGCGGCGGTGCAATCGTACACGCAAGCAATGAGCGCGACGGTATCAAGATCAGCAGCAACGCAGCGTATACCACGATTCTTGCGGTAAGACGTGTGGTTTAAAAAAGAATTACATAGTAAGAATTTTCAGATCCCGGGAGAGAAAAATCCCGGGATCTTTTGCGTTTTGCTTAAAATTGAGTGCATTCGCGTTAAAACTGTGATATACTAAAGCACATCGGAGATACAAGGGCGTATTGACCAACAGAAGGTCAGTATGCCCTTTTGCTTGTTAGGAAGAAGGGAGAATCGTTATGAAACTGGAAAATTATTTTCGTCGTTTCGGTATTCGGAACGGATCTGGTGCGGAAAGTAGCGTCAGTGCTGTCCATCTGCATTATCGCCGGTCTGCTGATCGTCTACGTCCCGAACATCATCGCCGGAGCCGGAAAGATCGGCGATACTGTAAACGCCATGAAAACCGCAGACCTCCCATTCGGCAAAGCCCTGTACGCCGCATTCCTCTACGGAACCTTCCAGCTTGCCAATGTCGCAGTCTTCGTCCAGCATGCCAAATCCTTCGAAAAACCGCAGGATGCCGGAAAGAGCATGGCAGTCGGTGCCGTATTAAATGCCCTTCTGATGATCATGGTCGTCCTCGGAATCATGACCGTATACCAGAACCCGGAAATGATCCAGCAGAGCGTCCCGACATTATTTATGGTTCAGCAGGGCGTCGGCAGTAAATTCATGACACCGCTGATTTCCGTACTGATCATCCTCGGTGCCGTATCCACAGCCGTCAACATGGTTGCCGCCATGGTCAAACGAATCCACGCCGGTCTCGCTGAACGAAGCAGCAGAACAGAAACCGCAGGCAAAATCAGCCGCACCCAGATCCTTGCCGCGCTTGTCTGCTGCATCGCGGACTTCCTTATCGCACAGTTTGGTCTGCTGACGCTGATCCAGAAGGTGTACAGCATCCTGGCATACCTGGCAATCCCGGTCATCTTGGTGCCGTACGTGGTGCACATGGCGGTGATGCGGTTTGATACGAAAAAATAGAAAAGAACAATAAAAAATTTGTAACAAAAATTTACACCGCAGAAAGAGAGATTTGCTTCTGGAGAATGGAAGTATTTCGCAGACAGCAGAAAAAAGAAGATTCATGCAGAGCAGATGTGAGTCATAAAGAAATGACATGCGTCTGCCTTTTTTCTGTGCGTCTGGCAGAGTATGTGTCGGTGACAAAGCAGAAAACAGGAACTCTTCTTTGGGACTCGATTGTGCCGTCAAAATATGGTATACTGCAAAAAGGATCAAAAAGCGGATATTGATATTTCACGGGAGGGGAAGAAGATGAAAAATGCACCGGCTTATGTGAAGGTTTACAGCAGACTGAAAAACGAGATCAATAAGGGAACATATCTTGTCGGGGGATTTCTGCCGAAGGAGTGTGAACTGGAGAAAATCTATCAGGTCAGCCGTACTACGGTACGGAATGCAGTAAAGATGCTGGTGCAGGAGGGACTGGTTGAGGTTCGCCAGGGTTCTGGAACGAGGGTGCTGAATCATAAGGCAATTCAGAATTATAACAAGGTCACATCGGTCACGGAATCCCTGATGAAAAAAGGATATCGGGTAACGACGTCAGATATGATGATCGACATCATTTCGGCGGACAAACAGCTCGCCGATGAACTGGAAATTCCGGAGGGAACCAGCGTGGCGAGGATTCAGCGGCTGCAGCTTGCGGATGAAGAGCCTGTTACGCTGATGGAAAATTATATCGAATATGCGAAAGTCCCTGGCATCGAGGCGTATGAGAATCAGTTTGTAGCGCTGTATCAGTTTCTGGAGGAGAAATTCGGCTTGCAGATTGATGAGACACGAGACAGAATTTCAGCGAAATCCGCGACCTTTATGGAAGCCCAGGTTCTGAAAACGGAGCCGAAGGATGCGCTTCTTGTGGTGCACAGAGTCACCTACTGGCAGAACCGGCCGGTGAGCATTGACCACGTGCGGATCATCGGAAGCAAGTACGAGGTGGAGATTTCGGGAAAAGGACGGAGTAAATGAGCGATGAGACAGAAGAACAGAAGAAACTGATGCGGCAGATTGATATCAGCTGTGTACAGGCATTTCATACAATGGATGAAATTGATGCGATGGTGGAGCTGGCAAAGAAATATCGTCTGGCTGCTGTGTTTACCTTGCCGGCGTTCAGCGCCCATGTGGCAGAACGGCTGCAGGACACCAGAGAAATCCATGCGGGAGGCGTGGTAAGCTTTCCGGGCGGCGGAGATACGACCGGACAGAAGAAGCGGCAGGCAAAAGAACTGTGGGAGGCTGGCTGCCGGGAAATCGACATGGTGATGAATCTTACGGCATTCAGAAGCCACGAATTTTCTTATGTAAAAGAAGAACTTCTGGCCATCCGGGAGCAGGTGCCTTCGGCGATTTTTAAGGTGATCATCGAGGCACCGCAGCTGACGGAGCAGGAAATCTGCCAGGCAGTGGATCTGTGTGTGGAAGGCCGTGCGGATTATGTAAAGACGAGCACCGGATGGTATCCCGGCTGTCCTTCCACCGTGGAGCAGGTTCGAATCATGAGCCGTGAAGCCGCCGGTCGCATTCAGATCAAGGCCGCCGGTGGAATCCGCAGTCTGGAAACTATACAGGAAATGCAGAAAGCCGGCTGTAGCCGTTTCGGTATGGGAATGCGGTCGGTACAGAATTTGATAAAAAGTATCTATAAGTAATCTATTGTGCAAAAGCTATAAAAAAGTCACGGAATATTCTACGATATTCCGTGACTTTTCTGTTGAATTAGTAACCTATTAGTGATATATTCGAATCATAGGAATCGATAAATCATTAACAATCTGAAAGGAGAGCAAAAGATATGAAAGGTTATGCAATGCTGAAAATCGGTGAATCCGGATGGATCGAGAAAGAACGCCCGAAATGCGGGCCGATGGATGCCATTTGCCGTCCACTGGCAGTTGCCATCTGCACATCAGATGTCCACACTTTATGGGAAGGGGCCATCGGTGACCGTCATAACATGATTCTGGGCCATGAGTGCTGTGCAGAGGTTGTGGAAGTCGGAGAGCTCGTAAAAGATTTCAAACCGGGAGACCGGGTTCTTGTGCCGGCCATCACTCCGGACTGGAATTCTCTGGAAGCACAGGCTGGTTATTCCATGCACTCCGGCGGAATGCTGGCAGGCTGGAAATTCTCCAACTTCAAAGATGGTGTCTTTTCTGAATTCTTTCATGTAAATGATGCCGATGGAAACCTTGCGCTGCTTCCGAAAAACATCAATGTTGTCGACGCGTGCATGCTTTCCGATATGGTGCCGACCGGATTCCACGGCGTAGAGCTTGCCGATGTACAGTTTGGTGATACAGTTCTTGTCATCGGAATCGGACCAGTTGGTCTGATGTCGGTAGCCGGAACGAATATGCGCGGCGCATCGAGAATCATTGCTGTCGGAACGAGACCGGT
The DNA here is from genome assembly GCF_003480555.1 of Blautia sp. AM29-29. NCBI lineage: Bacteria > Bacillati > Bacillota > Clostridia > Lachnospirales > Lachnospiraceae > Blautia > Blautia sp. AM29-29. Next base: position 10,741 of record NZ_QUJD01000015.1, on the reverse strand, counting down.
CTGCGTAGAAGCGGCAAAAAAATACGGCGCAACGGATTTTGTCAGCTACAAGAACGGACCGATTTTCCAGCAGGTACTTGATATGACAGATGGAAAAGGTGTTGATAAAGTAGTCATCGCCGGCGGTGGTGTAGAAACCTTTGCAGAAGCAGTAAAATGCCTGAAACCGGGCGGAAAGATCGGAAATGTAAACTATCTTGGATCCGGTGACAACATTGATATTCCGCGTGTAGAGTGGGGCGTTGGAATGGGTCACAAACAGATTAACGGAGGCCTGATGCCTGGCGGAAGACTCCGCATGGAAAAACTGGGAGCTCTTGTTTCGGCAGGCAAGCTGGATGTCAGCCCGCTGTCCACACATGTGTTTGATGGATGGGATCATCTGGAAGAAGCACTGTTCCTCATGAGAGATAAACCGAAGGATTTAATCAAACCAGTCGTTAAATTGGCTGACTGATGATTTGAAAATTTGACTGAAAAAGGAAACGTATGAAAATATTGATCGTATCCGGCTTTTTGGGCGCGGGAAAAACAACATTTATCAAACGGCTGGCCAGGAACGTCGATCAGCGGTTTGCCATACTGGAAAATGAATATGGAGCCGCAGGAATCGACGGCGCACGTCTTGGCCAGAACCGGCAAGGAACGCAGAAAAATGTATGGGAAATGACAGAGCAGTGCATCTGCTGCATCGGGAAAAAGGATTTTGCAGCATCCGTGCTGACCATTGCCAATGTGGTAGACCCGGAATACCTGATCGTAGAACCGACAGGCGTCGGAAGTCTCGCCCGGATTATAGAAAATCTGCGTCAGATCGAGTACGAGAGAATTCAGCTTCTCTCGCCGGTCACTATTGTGGATGTTTACAGTTACCGCCGCTATATGGCGGAATATCCCGAGCTGTATCAGGATCAGATCCGAAGCGCGGATACGATCATTGTTTCCAAAACAGAAGCATGCCAGGCGGAAGAAAAACAGCGCATCCAGAAATTTCTGCAGGAAATTAACCCGCAGGCAAAAATCATCACGGATTATGCATCCACGATGACATGGGAAGATTACCAGAGCCTGCTGCTGGGCGGCCGATATGAGAAAGAAGTACAGGATACGCAGAGCGGCGAAAAGATGCCGGAGACCTTCTCCTTCGAAAATATCCGAATGGAGGCACCGGAAACCCTGTGGTGTTTTCTGGAACAGATCATTCGCGGAGCGTTTGGAAATATCATCCGTGCAAAAGGACAGTTCGCAGCCGGAGACCAGTTTCTCCAATTTGATGTCGCCGATCACCGCTACAGCATCACCGGCACAGAACAGAAAAACGCCGGCCAGGCTGTGTTTATCGGAAACGATATGAACGAAGATGCGATCCGGCAGTATTTTAAGAAATGCGCCGGAAACCAGAAAATGAAATATGCTGCCCGTCATGTATCATAAAGTAAATAGGAAAAAGAGATTGCGGAGTCCTGCCAAAACAGGGTTTCGCAATTTTGGTTTTTACAGAAAGATTCAACTGAAAAACGAAGGATAGGCAAAAACGAAAAATTACGCTAAAATAAACATACAAGTATTTCAAATAAAACAAAAGAAAAATCAGGGGGGATCTGATATGGAGGAACAGAAAAGAAGACGGGAAAGAAAATCAGCGGCATACTGGTTGAGCAAAAGCTCGATTTTATATCCGATCTGTATCTTGTATGTGATGTATGTGAAACAGGTTGAGGTATATATTACAGAATGTTCCGTCCATATTTCGTCGGGGACAATGCTTTTTGCCTATGCGCTGTGCCTGATTTTGTGGCTGGCCTCACCCATTCGAAGCTACTGCGCAGATGGAACTGCAAATGAAGTTTTATTCTATACATTTCCGCCGAGCATACTGATGCTGTTTTTATTTGCCCAATATTCACTGAAAATTGTGTTGTTTCTTGCAGTGCTGGATGGGATATTTCTTGTTACGGTTTTAAGAGATTTACATAGAAAAAAACGAAAATATTCTCCGAAAAAATTCTGGAGATTAAAAAGAAGTGACTTAAACGCATTTCTGTTTGTTTCAGTATGCGTGAGTATGGTACCGACTTGTATGATGATATATTGGAAGCTTGAGTCTCCGTCCGGAGTGGCAGAACTTTACGAACGAAAAAAGGACTATAATCTCGTCCAGAATCAGGAGAACATTTTTCAGGAAAATAAAGAATTTCTGCTGAGCTTAAAGGAGAGCGAATGGAGGCAAAAAACACTGGAAGAAAGAACAATTGCAGCGCAGAAGATGGTACGGCTTGAAACAGAACGACTTGGAATTCCCGAAATTCCGCTGTATGTGAAAGAGACAGGATCATCGAATTGCGTTGCATTATATAATAATGAAGAGAACGAAATATGGTATGCTCCAGAGCATTTAACATCTCAGACAGCAGAAGAATTTTTTACGGGAATTTGCGAAGAATGTTATCATGGAATGGAGTATTATCTGCTGGAGCGAATGGACTGGAATTCGGAAATGGCGAATACTGCTTATTTTGAAGAAATGAGGAAGTGGAAACTAAATGATAATCGCTACATATCTGGACGCGACGAGGGCGATTCGTTTGAAGCATATCAATCACAGCCGCTGGAAGCATCTGCCAAAAAGTATGCCAGTTCCGAAACAGAGGCACTGATTCATTTTATTGCTGTGTACGGCGATGAATAAAAATCTTTTAGGGGGGAGGGAGAAAAGGAGCGTCGGGAAAAATAAAAAAAAATTAGCACTCACCTCTTGACAGTGCTAACAACTAGTGTTATAGTACGACTAGAACAAAGAAAGAAAAGAAAATTCACATCAACGCTCTTTTTGTTCGGAGCGAATGTTAGCACCCAAATAGATAAGGAGGAAGCCGATTATGAATATTAGTAAATTCACACAAAAATCGCTGCAGGCTGTACAGGACCTGGAAAAGACCGCATACGATTTCGGCAACCAGGAAATAGAGCAGGAGCATCTGTTGTATAACCTCCTGCATCAGGACGACAGCCTGATTCTGAAAATGATCGAAAAGATGGAAATCAACAAAGATCATTTTCTGAACCGTGTCGAGACGGCGCTGAACGACCGCGTCAAAGTATCCGGCGGTCAGCCGTATATCGGTCAGTATCTGAATAAAGCACTGATAAATGCTGAGGATGAGGCGAAAGCCATGGGAGACGAGTATGTTTCCGTAGAACACCTCTTCCTGGCAATGCTGAAAAACCCAAGCCCGTCCATGAAAAAACTGTTTCAGGAGTACGGCATCACAAGAGAACGTTTCCTGCAGGCATTAAGCACCGTGCGCGGAAACCAGAGAGTTACCACCGACAACCCGGAGGCAACATACGACACCCTGGAAAAATATGGCCAGGATATCGTAGAAAAAGCCAGAAACCAGAAAATGGACCCGGTTATCGGCCGTGATACCGAAATTCGGAACGTTGTCCGTATCCTGTCCCGTAAGACAAAAAACAATCCGGTTCTGATCGGTGAGCCTGGTGTTGGTAAAACCGCAGTCGTAGAAGGCCTGGCCCAGCGAATCGCCAACGGCGATGTACCGGAGAGCCTGAAAGATAAAACCATTTTCTCCCTCGATATGGGAGCCTTGGTAGCCGGTGCAAAATACCGCGGCGAATTCGAGGAGCGTCTGAAAGCCGTTCTGGAGGAAGTCAGAAAGAGCGACGGAAAAATCATTCTGTTCATCGATGAGCTGCACCTGATCGTCGGCGCCGGAAAGACCGACGGCGCGATGGATGCCGGAAACATGCTGAAACCTATGCTGGCACGAGGCGAACTGCACTGCATCGGTGCCACAACGCTGGATGAGTACCGCCAGTACATCGAAAAAGATGCCGCCCTGGAGCGCCGTTTCCAGCCGGTTCAGGTTGATGAGCCGACCGTAGAGGATACGATTTCCATCCTGCGTGGCTTAAAAGAGCGCTACGAAGTTTATCACGGCGTAAAAATCACCGACGGTGCCCTCGTTGCAGCCGCAACCCTTTCGAACCGTTACATCAGCGACCGTTTCCTGCCGGATAAAGCAATCGACCTGGTCGACGAGGCATGCGCCCTGATCAAGACAGAACTGGATTCCATGCCGGCCGAGCTGGATGAGCAGCGCCGTAAGATTCTGCAGATGCAGATCGAGGAAGCCGCACTGAAAAAAGAGACCGACAATCTGAGCCGCGAGCGTCTGGAAACACTGCAGAAAGAGCTGGCTGAGTTAAAGGATACCTTCAATTCTGCAAAGGCACAGTGGGAAAATGAAAAGAGTTCCGTTGAGAAACTGTCCAAACTGCGTGAGCAGATCGAGGACATGAACCGCCAGATCCAGAAAGCAAAGAATGATTACGATCTGAACCGCGCCGCTGAACTGCAGTACGGTGAACTCCCGAAATTACAGCAGATGCTGGAAGCAGAAGAGAAAAAAGTTAAAAATGAAGATCTCTCCCTGGTACACGAGAGTGTAACGGATGAAGAGATTGCCAGAATTGTCTCCCGCTGGACCGGAATCCCGGTTGCAAAACTGACCGAAGGTGAGAGAACTAAGATCCTCGGCCTGGAAGATGAACTTCACACGAGAGTTATCGGCCAGAATGAAGCAGTCACCAAGGTTTCGGATGCGATCATCCGTTCCAAAGCCGGAATCAAGGATCCGACAAAACCGATCGGTTCGTTCCTGTTCCTTGGACCTACCGGTGTCGGTAAAACAGAGCTTGCGAAAACGTTGGCAGAAAAGCTGTTTGATGATGAGAACAACATGGTTCGAATCGATATGAGTGAATACATGGAGAAATACTCCGTCTCCCGTCTGATCGGAGCGCCTCCGGGATATGTAGGCTACGAGGAGGGCGGCCAGCTGACCGAGGCAGTGCGCAGAAAACCATATTCTGTTGTTCTGTTCGATGAGATCGAGAAAGCGCATCCGGACGTCTTCAACGTTCTGTTGCAGGTACTCGATGACGGCCGTATCACCGACTCCCAGGGCCGTACCGTAGACTTTAAAAATACGATCCTGATCATGACCTCCAATATCGGATCCCAGTATCTGCTGGACGGCATTCAGGACGACGGCAGCATCTCCGAAGAGGCGAGAAACCTGGTCATGCAGGATCTGCGTGCACACTTCCGTCCGGAGTTCCTGAACCGTCTGGATGAAACAATTATGTTCAAACCATTGACAAAAGACAACATTGGTCATATCGTAGATCTGTTGCTGAAAGGACTGAACAAACGTCTGGCAGACCAGGAGCTTACCGTCGAACTGAGCCCGGCTGCAAAACAGTTTGTCATTGAGGGCGGCTACGACCCTGTTTACGGCGCCCGTCCATTGAAACGTTTCGTACAGAAAGAGGTAGAAACCAGCACCGCAAAACTGATCCTTGGCGGTCAGGTCAGCGAGGGCGATACGATCCTTCTGGATGTGGAAAACGGCGGCCTGAAGGCAATGATCAAACCAGGTGTGGAGGTAGTAGACGAATGATGCCGAAAGATCCCGTAATGCTGCTGAGCTATGTCAATACGCAGTTAAGAGATTTTTACCCGTCGCTCGCAGAATTCTGCGCGGCCATGCAGACAGAGGAATCCGATCTGCGGGAAAAACTGGCGCTCATCGACTATGAGTACGATGAGAAAACGAACCAGTTTGTATAAGAATAACCAGGCCCTGAAAAAAATGGCGGAAAAAGGCGTTCCGTATGTGGAAAAAACACATACGGGGCGCCTTTTTTACGCAAAGCGTGTTTCTTATAACTGACAGGAAAAATCATATCTATAATAGAAGAAATGTGGTAAAATGGAGGAAAAGAAAATCCGCTGAAAATGGGGAAACAGCGGATCTGGAGAAGGAGGAAACAAATATGTATTTTGGTGTACAAATGTATGGGGTATCCAAAGAATGGAAACAGGATCCCGAAGGATTTTTAAAGAAAATCTATGAGGCAGGCTACCGCCAGATCGAGCCGTGTCTCGGATTCCGTGTTGATGCCAGGGACTACGGTTTCTGGATCCCGGAGGATCTGGAGCAGGCAATGCCGCTGCTTGCGAAATACCACATTGAGGTTCATACGGTCCACATTTTCCTGGATGAATACCACTATGAAAGAGAACTTGCCATTCTTACAGAACTGGCGCAGAAATACCATATTTCCTGGTTTGTCGTAAAGAGCCCGGAACGCCTGACAAAAGATGTTCTGGATGAAACCGCTGCAAGATACCGCGAACTGGCAGAAGAACTGGAAAAAGCCGGAGCAGGTCTTCTGATCCACAACGAAAAAGAAGATATCTGTATCCGCGTGAATGGAAAAACAGCGTACGAATATCTCCTGGAAGCCTGCGGTGAAAAAGTCGGAGCAGAAGTAGATGCCGGCTGGATGTACTGCGGCGGCGTCGACCCGGAAGAGTTCCTCTGGGCGCATGCGGACCGAGTCAAAGCCGTTCATTATAAAGATATGAAAATCACCGGCCAGGAAGCGCCGCTTGGAAAAGGCATGGTTGATCTGAAAGCCTGCTTCCAGTTCGCCCGCGCAAACGGTGCACTGCAGATTGTGGATATGGATGCGGCAACACTGGAGGATACCTGCCGCGCCGGAAAAATGCTCTCCGGATGGACAGGAGACAGAGACAACACCGACAGCATTCTCTGCACGATGGATGTTGAGACCGGAGAAGAAACCGTGCTGCATGAGTTTCCGGGAATCATCGAGGCACCGAACTGGCTGAACGATGGAAACACCCTGCTTTATAATGCGGATGGAAAAATCTACCGCTATGAGATCGACAAAGACCATGTGGAGCAGGTTGATACCGGTTTCTGCGTGCAGTGCAACAATGACCACGTTCCGTCACCGGACAACCAGCTGCTGGCGGTAAGCTGCATGCCGCCGGAACTCACAGATGGAACGTATGAATCCCACATCTACGTGCTCCCGATGACAGGCGGTGAACCAAAAGACCTCACCGGACCGGGTCTCAGCTATCTGCACGGCTGGTCGCCGGACGGAAAAGAGCTTGCGTACTGTGCCTTCCGCAAAAAGCCGGAGGAGGAGACTATGCGCATTGAGATCTGTACGATTCCATCAGACGGCGGCGAGGAAACCTGCCTGACGGACGGCAAAGGCTACAACGACGGTCCGGAGTATTCACCGGACGGAAAGCACATCTGGTTCAACAGCACCAGAAGCGGTCTGATGCAGGTATGGCGGATGAACCGTGACGGCAGCGGTCTCACCCAGATGACCGATTCCGATGCCAACAACTGGTTCGGCCACGTTTCGCCGGATGGAAAACACGTCATTTACCTGACCTTCGCTAAAGGTGAGCTGGAACCGAATGAGCATCTGCCGAACATGTATGTATCGCTTGGAATGATGGATTATGACGGACAGAATAAGAAAAAACTGCTGGATCTTTTCGGCGGCCAGGGCAGTATCAACGTCAACTCCTGGGCACCGGACAGCCGTAGAATTGCGTATGTGAAATATGTGCTTCATCACAAATAAAGGAATATCTTAAGAAAATCTGACGGGCCGTAAAAATTCATGGAAGTATTGTGAAAAAACGTTGAAAGTATTTTAGCGGAAATGCACAAGAATTCTTACGAATTTTTACGGCCCGTTGACTCTTTTTCTGACACACGTATAATGAAAGTAACAAGAGAAACTGCGGCCCCTGGCGGCTGCAAAACAATCAAAAGGAAAGGAGGATTTGTGTTATGAAGAAAACGAAAAAAATGCTTTCGTTTGTACTGTCCATGCTTCTGATCGTGACGATGTTCCCAACCATGGCATTCGCAAAAGAGGAAGCCAAAACGTGGAAGTTCGGAGAGCTTTCGCTGAAAGCAGGCGACGTTCTCGGCAAAGATACGGAGATTAAAAATGATGCAGAGAACAGAGAAATCCGAATACTTTCAGAAAAAACAAATCTGGATGAAAAGAAAGATGACAAAGAAAGAATAAAAACAGAAAAAGAGGCTGTGATCGCAGCGGCGGCTTCCTGGAATCTGAAGGATCTTACGGAAAAGGCCAAAAAGGCTCCGGCAGATTATCTGCTTAAAAAGGCAGACAGCTGGAACGGAAGCTGGATTGTAACAAAGATCGCAGAAACGGAAACAAAAGATGCCATTGAAATCCAGATAAGAACCTATGAGTACGTAGCTGTAACAGAAATCCAGGGCATACCGAAAGAAATCCCGGGAATCACCGCACTGACGGGCAAAGCAGTTCCAGAAAATGCAGATCAGAAACAGATCACATGGGAAATCACGGATGCCGGAATGACAGGTGCTGTTTTAGACGGCACAAACCTGAAAGTAACGAATGCCGGAACCGTAAAACTTCTGGCGACAATCAAAGACGGAAAGAAAACCGGCGTTGACTTCACACAGGAATTCACTGTGATTGTAAAAGCCGCAGATTACACCAAAGTAACAGAAGCGCTGGCGCTGATCCCGGAGGACATGGGCCGGTATACAGAAGAAAGCGCGGCAGCTGTTCAGAAAGCAAAAGATGCGGTAAAAGAGAACCTGCCATCAGCTGAACAGGAAACCGTAAATGGTTATGCGGCAGCCATTCAGACAGCAGTAAACGCACTGACGCTTCTTGGCGCAGATTACACAGAAGTTGATGCAGTACTTGCCAAAGTTCCGGGAGATCTTTCTATCTATACGGAAGAAAGCGTGGAAGCACTGAATGCAGTCATCGCATCCATCGACCGCACCAAAACGGTAGAAGAGCAGCAGGCAGTTGATGCTTATGCGGAAGCACTGGAGAATGCAATTGCAGCACTGGTACGCAAACCGGTTCCGGCAGATTATCAGGGAGTGGAAGAACTCCTGGGAAAGATTCCGAAAGACTTATCCATTTATACCGAAAAGAGTGTAAAAGCACTGAATGCGGCAAAAGAAGCCATTGTATGGGATCTGGATGACAGCAGACAGGAGGAAGTCGATCAGTCTGCAGAAAACCTGAAAGCAGCTCTTGACGGACTGACCCTGAAACCGGCGGACTACAGCTCCGTAGACGCGGCTCTTGCCAAAGTTTCGAATGATCTGAGTATTTATACGGAAGAAAGCATTCAGCCGCTTCAGACAGCGATCAACAGCGTAGAAAGCGGAAAAACCATTCTGGATCAGGCAGAAGTAGACGGCTGGGCAGCAGCAATTGAAAATGCACTGGCAGGACTGCAGGTTCGGAAAGCAGATTATTCCAAAGTAGAGGAAGCCATCAAAAAGATTCCGGCGGACCTCAGTCTGTATACCGATGCGTCTGTAAAAGCACTGGAAGATGCAAAGAACAGCGTCGTAACCGAGCGGCCGGTCACAGAGCAGGAGAGCGTAGACGGTTACGCAAAAAAGATCGAGGCAGCGATTGCCGGCCTTACGTATAAAGATGCGGACTACAGCAAAGTAGATGCCGCAGTGAAGAAGATTCCAAACGATCTGAAGAAATACACGGACGAGAGCGTAAAAGCAGTCAATGATGCAAAAGCAGCGATTGTACGCGGAAAGAATATCACGGAGCAGAAGACGGTGGATGGTTATGCGGCAGCGCTGGAAAAAGCGATTGCCGGCCTGAAACAGAAACCGATGACTGCGCAGAATCTTCCGAAGATTACCAAAGGAGTCAATCAGTCAGGTATGCAGGGCAAGGAGCTTTCCTTCACCGCAGATTTTGAAGCAAAGGATCTCAAAAAGGTTCTCATCGACCAGAAAGAGGTTGATGCGAAGAATTATGTGACGGCTGGAAAAGAGAATACGCAGGTTACGCTGAAGGCAGAGTATACAAAGAGTCTGGCAGAAGGCAAGCATACGATTTCGATCGTTTCAAGCAAGGGCCAGGCGGATACCGTATTCTATCTGAAGAAAGCAACAAAAAGTCCGGACACGGGAGACCGCACACAGGTGATGCTGTGGGTGATCCTGCTCGGCGTTTCTGCAGCAGCAGTGGTCGGAGCAGTTGTTTATCGTAAACGTGAGAAATAAGAGTTGAAAGGGAAAGGGCGCCGGAAGGCGCCTTTTCTTTTGGACGGTTTCGAATAGATTGCAAATAGTCAGATAAAATATAAAATATGCAGAATTAACTATATTTTTCTAAAAATAAGAAAATTCGAAAAAAGGTGTTGACTTTTGCTTTGGGCGGTGTTATTATAACTAAGCTGTCAGCGAGAGCTGATGCGAATGAGTTTCTTTGAAACAGAAAAACCTAGTTCGGAGCCGGGTGGCTGCCGCGGGTTGGAAAAACTGCTTCAAAAAAACCTGAAAAAAGTTCTTGACAAAAGCAAACGAGTTTGATAAAATAAACGAGTTGCTGATCGAGAGAACAGCAAAGAAGTTCGA
>NZ_QUJD01000015.1:0-394 GCF_003480555.1 Blautia sp. AM29-29 | reverse complement strand
AGAGAACAGCAAAGAAGTTCGAAAGAGCTTCAAAAAATAAATTAAAAAAGTTCTTGACAAACGAAAGGTTCTGTGATAAAATAAATGAGCTGATCCGAGTCGGAACGGCAGAGATCCTTGATAATTAAACAGTGAAACACATCCTCGAAAGTTCTGAATAAGTAATTCAAAACGATCGAAAGATCCTTTAAAACAGTAAAAGGGATAAATTAGCTAGTATGTTGATTTTGAACTTGGAACAAATCTTTTATCAGAGAGTTTGATCCTGGCTCAGGATGAACGCTGGCGGCGTGCTTAACACATGCAAGTCGAGCGAAGCAGTTAAGTTGATTTCTTTGGATTGATTCTTGACTGACTGAGCGGCGGACGGGTGAGTAACGCGTGGGTGACCTGC